>DASSFG010000135.1:0-3197 GCA_035694685.1 Pirellulales bacterium | reverse complement strand
GACGCGCGGGCTGGTGACGTTTTATCTGTTGTTCGTGATGGAACTGAAAACGCGGCGCGTTCAATTCGCTGGCTGCACGCCGAACCCGGATGCGCCTTGGATGCGGCAGACGGCCAAGAACCTCACGGCCTTCGACGATGGGTTGCTCAAGGACAAGAAGTATCTGCTGATGGACCGCGACACCAAGTTCACCGCGGGCTTCAAGGAAATCTCGAAGCGCAGGGCACGGAGTGCGTGCTGCTGCCACCAGAGTCTCCCAATTGCAACGCGAATTTGGTGTCTTTTCGGCAGCGATGCGCTGGCCTGTTTTTTGTGCGGGGTGGGCCAGGGCGGTCGTGCAGCCGGGAAAGCGGTGGGCACATGGCGGAGCGAAGCGCAACAGGGGCGACAGCGCCTGGGACGCGGTTGGGGAACACGTCGATTGCTAGCGCGTGCTATTCGCTGTCGGCCAGTTGTTGCCGGTAGTTCCAAGGCGGCCAGTCGGCTGGCGACTCGATGACCCGAGCGCGATGACGTTGCAGTTGCGTCAGATAGTCGAACGGGTCAGCCTGGGCATTCTGGCAGGTGTGGATCAGGCTCATGTAGATGTCGCCCACTTGCGCCCCGCGCTGCGTTTTGTAGAAGAGTGAATTCTTGCGATGTTTGATCGACATCTTCAACGCGCGCTCGCAGATGTTATTGTCGAGCGGGGCACCCGGTACGCGCAGGAACAGCGTTAGCTTCTCCCAGTGCTTCAGCATGTACTTGATCGCTTTGCCCAACGACGAGTTGGGTTCGACCCGCCGCTCGTCGAACTGCTGCCGCAGCCACTTTTGCAAGTCATCCATCACGGGACGGCTTTGCTCCTGGTGAAGCCGCAGACGGTCCTGCGGCGACAGCGATTGTTGTTTGGCGCGGCGATCGGTCTGGTACACAGTCTTGAGACAGTCGAGAACGTGCAGCGTCTCGGCGGGAAAAACGTCCTTCAGGTCGTAGAAGTTGCGCCGCGCATGGCTCAAGCAGTTGGCCACGATCGTCTTCAGGTCGCCGGGCATGTTGCGCGACAGGGCGTCGCACATCTGCATTGGCGGCGGCAGGCCGGCCACCCGCGCGGCCAGCAAGTCGTGCAGGTTTTCTCCCGAGTGCCGGGGGCCCGTGAAGAACAGGGAGATCGTTGGGCGGCTTTCGGCCACGGAGAGAATGTTGGTGGTAAACACGCCGCTTCGATCAAGATCATCCTCGCGCAGCGGCTCTTGGTTCTTGGTTTTCGCCGCCAACTCCAGGATGCGCATGTGCGTGTCGTCGTTGTGGATCAAGTCGCCTTGGGCCGCCTCCCACAGTAACTGCGCGTAGACCGCCTCGGGGCCGCAGGCGATCGCGTCGCGAACCAGTTCCCACTGTATCGAGGCGGGCAGCGGAATCCCGGCCCAGTTTTGAAGCTGCTCGATGCGGTTCCACGGCAGACCCTGCCCATAGCGGAGCAGGGCGATGATGCTGGCCACCGTTGGGTCGTACTTGTTCGGGCCCGCCTCTTCCGGCGAGGACGCCGTATGCACTTCCCCGCACAGACCGCAGCGCAGCCGCTCGAGCTCGTACCTCTGGCCTCCCACGGGCGGCTGTCCGATCAGCCGCACCAACTGCGCCCAATCCTTCTGGCGATAAAGTATTCCTTCCTGACAACAGGGGCAGGGATCGCCGGGCGAAAGCGTTTCGTGAGTCACCACCACGCGCGGGCAACCCTTGTACGCCTGAGCGGGAATTCGACCGTGATTGGGCCGCCGACGGCGGCCCTTGGCGCCAGGCGCCGGCTCTTGCGAACCGGCGTCGCCGCCATCGCTGGCCAGTCACTGGTCGCGCGGCGCGGTTTCCTTCGTTCCTTGACCGGGCGGTCCGCTCCGACCACCCGCGGCCTCGCGTGTTCGTTCGGTCTTGACGCCGAAAAGAATCCGCCGCAGACGGGCGAGGCTGACGTCCTTCTCCTGGATCAATTGAGTCAGCGTCAGGTACGAATGCAGCACTTGACGGAGTTTCTGCGCCTTCTCCGCACCCAACGCCTGTTCGACCTCATCATGAATGATTTCCAACTCCGGCACGTGTAACTCCGTGACCGCTGGTTGCGATTTGACTGCCATCTGCAGGCCTCCTGATTGCCTTGCTGAGAAAACGCCTGAAACATCCGAGGATGCTTCGATTCCGTTGGGATTGCGTGAGGCGGCCGCTCAAACGGCCGCCTTGACGGGCCGCCACAGGGGAGCGCCGCGGGCGGCGTCGGCGTCTCCGCCCGCGAGCAGAACCTGCAACTGGTGCGCTTCGAGTGCGCGGGTGGGCGTGTCGCCGGTCGGCCAGTGCATGAACCGACCTTGCGAAAATCGCTTTTGACAGAGCCAAAATCCCTGGCCGTCGTAGAGGAGGATTTTGATCGCGGTTCCTCTCCGATTGCGGAAGACGAACGCACAACCACTCATCGGATCTTGCTCGAGCCGCTGGCGGCACAAGGCGGCCAAGCCGTCGATGCCCCTTCGAAAATCGGCCGGCTCGGTCGCTACGAAGATCCGCATCGTAGGACTGATGGAAATCACGGCGAGGCCCTCCACAGCACTCGGCCGAGTTCCAGGGCCTGCGTTGTCGCGGGCCCCCTAAGCGAAATACGCAACTTGCGTCCGGAAGGTTCTTCCAATTCGAGCGTGCATTCGGCTGCCGCGCCGGCATCGGCCATGCCCCCATACTCCGCCAGCGGCGGCAGCTCGACGAACGCCGCCGTCGCGCGCTTGAGCATGCCGCCGTTGGCGATTCGCGTCCAGTGTCGCAATCGACCCAGATCCACGCTCAACTGGGCCGCCACGGCCTCGGCGCCATGTTCCGCGGCGGCCTCGGCAGCCGCCATCCACAGTTCATGCGGAATTCTGCCGCCGCTCCCGCGAAACTTCCGCCATTGCTCAAACCGCCGTCTGGCTTCTGCCAGTCTGTCCGACTGCACACGTCGTCGCATCGGCCATCCTCGTCCAGAGTCGAAGTAAAGACCGATCCATTCTTTCGCGCCGCGCCGAAAGATTCATGCACGCTTGCCGAAAGGACACGATCCAAAAACTTTCCCAACCACTTGCGTTTCTTCCGACCAAACTCGGCAATAGCCACGAAGTCGTCCGCCCCGCAGACCACCGCGCAGATGGCGATGACCACGATATTAATCAGTGGATAGATTGGTTCATGACGACGCG
>DASSFG010000134.1:0-6426 GCA_035694685.1 Pirellulales bacterium | reverse complement strand
GTCCATGTCGCCGTACAAAAACTTCGATTCGAGTAACCGCTTTTCAATCAGCGAGTCGATAAACGTGGGCAAGTAGCCGGTCGGTTGCAGGCCCGCGGCCCCGCGATCGTTGAAGATGTCGATCACGATCACCTCTTTCGTTTCGGGATGAATGCCGGTCAGCTCCGACACCTGAGGCAACTTAATGGGACGGGTCCATTTTTGAACGAACCGAAACGTCAAACCAGGAGAGAGCAAATGAATGATCGCACGTCACGGAGAGGGTTTATTGGCATCGCGGCCGGCGCTCTCGCTTCGCTCACCGGCACGTTCAGCGGTGTTTTTGGCCGCGACCGCCGCGCCGACCACGAGCGGACTCCCGCTTGCTCCGGCGAAATCCACATGGCCGACACGCAGTTTTATACGGAAGAAGACACCTCCACGACCTACACCTACGATGACTGCGGACGATTGATAGCTGTCTCCGAACCTATCGACGCCGTCGTCACCGCCTTCACTTACGAATGATGGACCGCGCTTATGAACAGTTAGCGGGTGAAAATGCCTAGGCGTTGGGGGCGGAACGCGGAGCCAATTTAAGGAGCCAACTTAATTTAAGTTGCCCCCAGCGTCACATGCCGGACATGCGCTCATAACTCTCGCCGCTCATGACCCAGAGCGGGTCTTTGCCAAACACCACGTAGGTCGTTTCCTGAGGGGCGGCGGCGCCCGCCAACGTGAGCTTCACGGTAAAGCGGCGATGCTGATCGTCGCCCGTCGCAGGGCCGACGATTTCGTAGGCGGTGAGCTTCGCGCCGCCGCTCCATTGTTTGTCTTGTACGCTCACGGCGGGTTTCGACGCTTCGACCTGATCGGGTGATTTTCCCGCCTTCCACGCGTCGAGGGCCGTGGTCAGCGCTTGCCGGGCAACTTCGTCCGCCGGTATGTAGTCTTTCACATCGGCTTGCTTGGCACAGCCAAATGCAGAAACAGTCAGAACGAGCAAAGAGGTCAGGTGGCGCATGATCGTTTCTCTTAGGGATTAGGGATTAGGGATTAGGGATTAGGGATGAGGGATGAGGGTCTGGGAAAGGTCGCCTTGAACGGTCTGTGCTCTGGATCTGCGTCGAGTCAAGGGGCGGTTGGCGTTCCTCTAGTATCTAAGTCCTAAGACCTAAGACCTAAGACCCAAGACCTCTCTTATGTACAAAATAGAACATCACCGGGAGTAAGAGATCGATGACCTCGTCAGCAATCAAGATGCCGCCGAGCACGGGAGCGGCCATCGGTTTGATGACTTCGGCGCCCGTGCCCGTGGCCCACAGCATCGGAGCCAGGCCAATGATCGTGGTGCCTTCCGTGAGCAGCTTGGGCCGCAAGCGGTGGACTGCGCCGTCCATCACGGCCTCGCGCAGTTCGGCCGGCGTTATTCGCCCCAGTCCGCCACGCTTGGCGACCGCTTCGCGCAAGTACACCAGCATAATGATTCCCGTCGAGGTAGCCATGCCGAAGCAGGCAATGTAGCCGACCAGCACGGTGATCGAAAAATCGTAGCCGAGCAGCCATTGAAAGAGTACACCGCCGGCCAAAGCGCCCGGCACCGCCAACAGCATAAGTAAGGCATCGACCAGGTCGCGATACGTCCAATAGAGAATCAGCACGATGGAGCCAATCACCAAAGGCAGCACGAACAGCAACGTGCGCTTCGAGCGAAGATCGTGCTCGAACTGCCCCGTCCATTCCACATACACGCCCGGCGGCAGGCTGACCTTGTCGGCGACCGCCCGACGGGCTTCATCGACAAACTCTGCCGCGCTGCGACCGCGCACGTTCAGCCGCACATAGTTTCGCAGCAGCCCGTTTTCGCTCTTAATCGACGCGGGCCCTTGGGTGATGCGGACGTCGGCCACTTCGCCAAGCGGAATGGTCGGCAACGATTCGCCTGAAACGGATGAGAGACCACGAGACAAGGAGACAAGGAGAGAGCTGGAATTCACATCCTCTCCTTGTCCCCTTGTCTCCTTGTCTCCTTGTCGGCCCGCTTCACTCGCCGGCCTTTTTGAAACAACAGGTACAGGCAACGCACGCACCGTCTCCTCGTCTTCCCGCCAGGTTCTGGGGTAGAGCACGCGGACGCCGTGCCGTTCGCGACCTTCGACCGTCGTCGTGGCCACCTTGCCGCCAAGCGCCGTCTCAATTACGTCATTTACGTCGCCTACGCTCACCCCAATCGCTGCGGCCTTGTCACGATCGACAAAGATCCCCAGGTAACCCTTGCCGCGCACTTCCTCCGCCATCACGTATTCAGAGCCGGGCACTTCCTTCAACACGGCGGCGATCTCTTCCGACGCGCTGACCACGTCTTCCAGCCGTCGGCCGAGCACGCGCACGCCGACGTCGGTATTCACGCCGGTGAACAACATATCGACGCGGTTCTGAATCGGCCGCGTCCAGACGTTGGCCCAGCCGGGCATTTGCAAGGTACGGTCGAGCTCTCCGCCGGGATCGGACAGCTCGTCGGGCTCGCACCGCCAGAGCAAGGCCCGCCATTGCATCGAAGCGGCCAGCCGCTCTTGCAAACGCTTCAGCTTGGGCTGCGGCGCCACGTCAGGCGGCAGGGCCATCGTCATCGTATGCTTGACGTGGGGATGGCTGCGATGCTCTCGTGGCGGCTGCGAGCGGAAACGGTGCACCTGGGCCAGATAATCGGACAACTTTTCGTCGAGCAGCGCGGAGCGGACCAGCAGCTCTTCGATGGCCAGCCGGGTGTAGCTTCCGGTACCGCGGGCAAAAAGCTCGGAGTTCAGCGCGCGCACGTGCTCTCCCCACGCGGCGTCGTATTGCGATCGCACGTCGGACGTTAAGCGCGTGAAAAAGCTCTGCGGCGTCTTTCCCAAGGCAACCGCTGCCGATTCGAACGCAGATTGCCAGAACGGCGGACGGTCGTCGAAGAGTTGCACGTCGGATTGCACCAGCCCAAGGTCAACCAGCTTGTGTCCTGCGTGACGGGCCAATCGCGTCACGTCGTCGAGGTCGGGCGAAAGCGACAGGTGGTGGTCGGCATGAGCCACCAGCATCTGAATAACCTGGGCTAATTCTCCGTCGGTCGGCGATCGCTCCAGGACGGCTTGCTTTTGCAGCCGGCGAACCAGGCTTTCCGACAACCATCGCGCCAGCTTTTGAGCAAGCTGGTCCTCGAATTCGGTGTTGCGATGAAAGGCGTATTCACGCATCAGCCCGTCGAACCGCACGAGCGCTGCCGTCGTGGCATCATTGACGAGCGTTTGCTCGGCAGCGGCCGGCGGCTCGATCAACTGATCTGCGACCAGTGCTGAGAGCACGGCGGCGGTTTGGCGTCGCGCGTCGCGATCGGTGAGCTTGCGTTTCGGCCATAGTTCGCGCGGTCGGAATTCGATCATCGTCTCGATCATGTCGACGGGCGCGGGATCGGTGGGCGTTTCTGCCCGGCCGGCTTTGCCCAGCACCATGGCCACCTCGGGAAAGCGGCAGAGCACCATGTCGCGGGCCTTGAGGTCGTCGGCGGCTTCGGTGATGGAGGCCCGCGGCACGGTGATCGGCATGTCCATGACCATGCCTTCGTTCAAAGGAGGCATCTTTTGCCAGAGTAGCGGCCGCATGTTCTGCTCGGCCGCCAGCGCGATCATCGTCAGGCTCAGCGCGCAGCCGATCGTTGCCCGCCAGGTGTGGGTCAGCGCCGCTAAAATCAACATGAAGGCCAGCAGCAGTGCGAGCAGAAGAGTTTCGTTTCCGAGCGGCGCACAGCCGACGAGAAACGTTGCCGCCAACAGCCAGACCAGCGGCGCGGGATGGCTCAAGCAGTAGTCGAGTACGGGCCGATAGACGTCGGCAAAGCTGCGCACCAGCCAGCTCGCGCGCTCGTCGCGTAATCGGCCGCGAATAAAAATCGTCGCCAACGCCGGCACCAGGGTGATCGACAGCCCGGCAACCGCCAGCATGGCCAGCGACTTGGTATACGCCAACGGGCGAAACATCTTGCCCTGAATTCCGCCCAGGCAAAACACTGGCAAGAAGCTGACGAGCATGATGGCCACCGAAAAGAAAATCGGCCGACCGACCGCACGGCAGGCCGGCAGCACCAGCCGGCGCACGTCGCCTTGCACCGGCCGATCGCCGAAGTGGCCGCGCAGCGTGTGCATGACGTTTTCGGCCATCACGATCGACGAATCGACCAATACTCCGATCGAGACGACGATGCCTGCCAACGACATGATGTTCGTCTGCACGTCGACGATACCCAACCGCCGCAGCACCCACATGGCGACAAACGAACCGAGCGCGGCCAGCGGCAACGTAACGGCAATCACCAACGACGTGCGAAAGTGCAAGAGCACGACCAGCACGCACAGACCGGCCGTGGCGATTGCCTCGAGTAGCGCATCTGTGACGGTTCCCACGGCGCTGGTGATGAGCGGCGTGCGATCGTAGGCCGGAACAATCCGCACGTTTGGCGGCAGGCCGGTTGACAGCTCGCTGATCTTGGCGCGCAAGCGGCGGGTGACCTCCAGGGGGTTCTCGCCGTAGCGCATGAGCACCACGCCGCCGACGGACTCATTCCCGTGCATCTCGAGTACGCCGCGGCGAAAGTTGCTGCCGACCGACACCGACGCGACATCACTCAACCGCACGACCTGGCCGCTCACTGAAGTGATCACGGTCTCTTCGAGATCGTGACGGATGCGGCTGCCGCGAGAAGCGGAAGCCGGCCCTTCGTCGCCTGGCCGGGCGCCCAACCAGCCGACGCCGCGCACGAGATACTCGGCATTGGCTTTCTCAATCACTTGCCCGCCGACGGCGGCGTTGGATGCCGCTACCGCCTGCGTGACCATTCCCGGCGTCAGACCGGCTGCGGCGAGGCGATGAGGGTCGAGCTCGATCTGATATTCCATTACCCGACCGCCGACGCCGGCCACTTCCGCTACGCCGGGCACGGCGGCCAACTGGCCGCGCACGTACCAATCTTGAATCGACCGTAATTGGGCCAAATCGTAGCCCTGACCCTCAATCGTGTACCAAAAGATCTGCCCAGTGGCCGAGCCGTCGGGCGCCAGATACGCCTTGACGCCCGCCGGCAGCCCATCGCTCGCTCGCGCAAGCCGTTCGCCGATCTGCTGTCGAGCAAAATAAAAATCGACTCCCTCCTGCAAGAGGACGCTCAGCGACGAAAAATTAAACTCGCTCGACGAACGCACCACGCGCACTCCGGGCAACCCTTGCAGGCTGGTCGAGAGCGGATATGTGACCTGATCTTCGAGTTCCCGCGGGCTATGCCCCGGCCACTCGGCGAATACCATGACCTGGTCTTCCGAGACGTCGGGAATCGCGTCCATCGGCGTGTGATAGACGGCATAGACTCCCGCGAGCGCCAGCACCATCGCTGCTGCAATGACCACCGTACGGTGGCGAATCGAAAGCTCGATGATGCGGTCGATCACGTAAGGGATGAGGGGTTAGTGAAAAGTGGAAAGTGGAAAGTGGAAAGTGGAAAGTGGAAAGTGGAAAGTGACGAGGGATGAGGGTGGGCGACCATCGCGAACGATGCTTGCAGACGTTTGCGACGACCCGCTAACCGCTACCTGCTCATCACTTGACCTGCTTCAATTTCTCCAATGTTTGCCCCGGGTTCTCCGATGCCTCGGCTTCGCAACCGGCACAGCAGAGAAAGACGGTGTTGCCCTGGATTTCGATCTTCACGGGTGTGCCCATCGAGCCAAGCGGCATACCGGTTATCGGACAAAGTTTTTGTCGCTTGGCTTGAGCGCGCTCGTCGGGCGGCAGTGCGTCGAGGGCGGCGAGAATTTGAGCCTCCTTCGAGGGATCGTGGCGGTGAGATGCCGCGGGAGAATCGACCGACGACGCGTTGGCAAGCGAAGCGCCGAAATAGCCGGCCGCGATGCTGGGGTTCAGACGGGTCTCGGCGTCGAGCAAAAAGGCTCCCGTGGCAGCAACGCGCTCGTCGGGCTCCAGGCCGCGAAGCACCGCGTAATAGCCGTCGCAACGCGGACCGACGACGACTTCCACGGCATCGAACATGCCCGGCATCCGCTCGACGTACACCACTCGCCGGTCGCCCAAGTCGAGCACCGCGGTTTCCGGCACTGCCAGCACCTCGCCCGACGGACGGTATTGGACGATCCGCAGCACGAGCTGCATACCGTGGCATTCCTCGCAGGTGTGCCCTGATTCTTTGGCCCTTACCTCAGGGTGCATCGGGCACCACCAAACGACACGTTCCAGGTCGGCAAGTGGCCGGTCCATGAGCACCGTATCGTCGTGAGGGCAGCGCTCACGCTTGTCTCTCAACACCTCCGGATGATCGGCGCAGGTATAGAGCAGTCGCGGCTCGTCCTCCGAGCGCGACGGTGGATCGGCCGGCTGCGAAGCGAACGGCTCCAGCTCGGCCAGCGG
>DASSFG010000133.1:0-3223 GCA_035694685.1 Pirellulales bacterium | reverse complement strand
CAGGCGATTGAGCGCGAGCTGACCTCGGTGCTCGGCGTCGACCACTTCAAGACAAACCCGCTGACGAGCTCGGTGCTGATCGTTTACGATCCCAAGATTCTGAAGCGCGCTCAGGTGATCGAAATCCTGGACCGCGTCCTGGAATCGACCGAGCACCCGAAGAAAAAAGACCGGCCGGATCTGCACCTGCCGCTCTGCACGGCCTCGATTCCCTTGGCCGCCGCCGCTCAATTTGTCTTTCCCCCATTATTGCCCGTGGCGGCCGGCGTATTCCTTTACACGTCGATCCCGACGTTCAAAAGCGCCCGCGAAGTACTCTTTAAGGAGCGGCGATTGGGGGTCGACGTACTCGACTCGCTGGTGGTGGTGGGTTGCGCCGCCACGATGTCCATATTACCGGGCACCGTGCTTTGCTGGTGCCTCAGCTTTGGCCGCGTGCTGGTGAAAAAGACCGAAGACAATTCCAAGAAGCTACTGCTGAACGCCTTCGGCAAGCAGCCGCGTTACGTGTGGCTGTACGTCGACGGGGCTGAAATGCAAACGCCGTTGGAGAAGCTGGAAGCCGGCGACACGATCGTGGTACACACCGGCGAAACCGTGCCGGTCGACGGCGTCATCAAGGAAGGGATGGCCATGATCGACCAGCATGCGTTGACAGGAGAATCAACGCCGGCCGAAAAAGGCCCCGGCGACCGCGTGTTCGCCGCCACGCTGATGGTGGCCGGAAAGGTGTTCGTGACCGTCGAGAAGGCGGGCAGCGAAACGGCTTCGGCCAAGATCAGCCAAATTCTCAACGACACGGCGGGCTACAAGCTCCGTTCGCAGCATCGCGGCGAGCAGCTTGCCGACAAGGCCGTCGTTCCCATGATGATAACCGCCGCGGCGGGCTGGAGCATGCTCGGCTCGGCCGGCGCCGTGGCGATATTGAACAGCGATTTCGGCACGGGCATCCGCATCGCCGCACCGCTGGGCATGCTCTCCTCGCTGGCCCTCTGTGCCCACAAGGGCATCCTCATCAAAGACGGCCGCGCGCTGGAGCTGATGAACGGTATCGACACCGTGCTTTTTGACAAGACCGGTACGCTGACGCGCGAGCGGCCCGAAGTCGGCCGCATTCACGTCTGCCACGGCCACTCGCCCGAGCGCGTGGTGGCTTACGCAGCGGCGGCCGAGCAGAAGTTCCACCATCCCATCGCCCAGGCCATTCTGCACAAGGCGACCGAAATGGGCCTCCGTCTGCCGGCCACCGACGAAAGCCGCTACCAGGTCGGTTATGGAATCACCGTGGGCGTCGAGGGACACTCGGTGCGGGTGGGCAGCGCGCGATTCATGGAAATGGATGGCATCGAATTGCCCGACGAAATCCGGCAGGCACTTGACGATTCCCATCGCGAGGGAAACACGCTGGTGATGGTGGCCGTCGACGACCGCCTGGGCGGCGCGCTGGAGCTGCAGGCGGCCGTGCGGCCGGAGGTCGTCGAGATCGTGCAGGGCTTGCGGAAGCGGGGAATCAAGCACATCGCGATCATTTCGGGCGATCATGAGGCGCCCACGAAAAAACTGGCCGAAGCCTTGGGCATGGACCGCTATTTCGCGCAGGTTCTGCCGGCTGACAAAGCCGACTACGTCGAGAAACTGCAGAAGGAGGGCCGTAAAGTTTGCTTCGTGGGCGATGGCATCAACGACTCGATCGCTCTGAAGAAAGCGAACGTCTCGATCTCGTTGCGAGGCGCGTCGAGCATCGCCACCGACACGGCGCAGATCGTATTTCTGGAAGAAGGCCTGTCGAAGCTGTGCGACTTGCGCGACATTGCCTCCGGCCTGGATCAGAATGTGCGGCGAAGCTGGCACATGATCCTGGCGCCCAACATTGCCTGTATCGTGGGCGCGTTCACCTTTGGATTTGGCATCATGACGTCGGTGGTCACCAACAACGTCACGATTTTGGCAGTGTTGGCGAATGCGCTGGCGCCCCTGCGCGAGGCGGCCCGGCTGGAGGCCCAGAAGGCGCGCGAACGTGATTTGCGGGCGGCTGCGGCGCAAGCGTCGTTGGCGGCCATTACGGTTGAGGTCGCTGATGAGCCAGCCCCACAAAACGGCTTGAGGCACCCGTCGCAGAACGGAGAGGCGAAGCGGAAGTCGGACCGGCGTGAAAGCGTCGTTCAAACGGTTTAGGACGATTGCCAGAAAGAGGAGAGTAGATATGTACGACCTCATCATGTATGTGCTGCTGTTCGGGATGCTGGGCCTGATGGCGGTTTCGGCTCACGATCACCCGTAGGGAATGACCCGCGCAGAATCTTGAATCAGGCCAGAACGAGATGGAATTTTATGTTCGGTTGGTTCCGCTCCGCCCCCGCCGGGCTTGTCCCGGTGGAGCGCTGACTGACAGGCTAGAACGCGCCTCCGCGCAACAAGTTCCTTCCGTTTCGGTGTTGCATACGCCGCCTCCGGCGGCGGATGCAACGCCGAAACGGGCGCGCGTATGGGGCTGGACATCTAGCCTGTCAGTCAGCGCTCGACGGGGACAAGCCTCGTCGTAGCGGAACATCGAACTGAGCAACCGACGTCGTGGATAACACAAACTGCAAAGCCGAACTACACGTGTCCTGGTCTCGGGCGACCGTCACCGTTCGTTGGCCCGAATTGTTCTGCGCGCCACGGCGGCCGGCAGCCGAAAACTTCCTACGGTCGGCCTTGCAAATGAGCGAGGTGCGTAGCGTACTGCTGGACGAACATGCCGGCACGGCCCGTGTCGACCTGAGGCCCGGGGCCGTGATCGCCGAGACGCTTCGTCGCCTCGCCACAGCGGCCAAGAGCGACGCGGTCGGTCAAGGCGGCCCTGATTTCGGTCACGCGGCCCTCAGGCGAATGCGGCAGCCTCGTTTTCACCTCTTCCGACACGGGGACCGGGTGAGCACGTGGGAGGTGTTGCACGAGCAGCCGGGTCGAGTTCGTTTGCGCCACGACCTGCTCCGCTCCGATCCCTTGTTGCCGAACAG
This sequence comes from Pirellulales bacterium, assembly GCA_035694685.1. Taxonomy (GTDB): domain Bacteria; phylum Planctomycetota; class Planctomycetia; order Pirellulales; family JAICIG01; genus DASSFG01. The sequence goes on along the minus strand of DASSFG010000133.1, from coordinate 221 downwards.
GATCGATGCCGCTCTGGGAAATATTGACGGTGTGGCAGGCGCCGTGTCGCGGCCGTTGACGGGGACGGTGCTCATTCACTTTGACCCCCATTCGATCGACAGTGGGCGACTGCTGGAGATCCTCGATGAGGCTTTGGAAGAACCCGCTGCGGAACCCAACGCGTTGCACCCGTCGGAGATTCGCTTCGGCATGGCAAACACTTCGTTGGCTCTGGCGGCCG
>DASSFG010000132.1:0-6790 GCA_035694685.1 Pirellulales bacterium | reverse complement strand
AACCGTCGTCCCTCCGCCGCCGCTCCGCGGCTTCCCCAAACGCGCGTCACACTGTACCGCGGGCTTCGCCCACGGCTACATTCCGAGCGCCGCTCCGCGGCGGAGATCGAAATGCGCAACATCAAAAGGCGCAGCTTTAGGTTGCCAGGGCGCTGCACAACGCTAGCCCTGAAAGGGCAGCATGCTCGCACGTGGTTGGAATGACGCACCGTCGGCGCTACGGCGACCTTCGGCCTTGTAAATCGCTCGAGCTTCATCGGTCCAACTCCGCGGCAATGATGTTCAAGCTGCCCAGCACGGCCACAATATCCGAGAGCATGTGGCCCCGAATCAAGTGCGGAAACAACGCGAAGTGAATGAACGATGGCGGACGGCAACGAGCTCGGTACGCTACGTCGCTACCGTCGCCCACAATGTAAAAACCAAGCTCGCCGTTAGGGGCCTCGATCGCCGCGTAGCACTCTTCATGCGGCACTTCAAAGCCGCGGTTGCTCATCGTCAACTCGAAGTGCGAAATGAGTCCCTCGATCGTCGTATAAACCTGGCGCTTGCCGGGTAGCGCGGTCCGTTCGTCCATGCCAACGTTGACCGGACCGGAGGGCAGGTTTTCAATTGCCTGATCGACGATCTTCAGGCTCTCACGCATCTCGGCCATCCGCACGAGATAGCGAGCATAACAATCTCCGGTAGTCGTGCAGCAAACCTTGAAATCGAAGTCGGGGTAGGCCAGGTAGGGCTCGTCTTTGCGCAGGTCGCGAGTGACGCCGCTGGCCCGGGCCAGCGGGCCGGTCGCACTGCGGTTGATCGCCTCCTCCTTCGTCAACACACCTACGCCCTTGGTACGGTCGACAAAGATGCGATTTCGATTGAGCAACTTCTCCATGTCGTCGAGCGTTTTGGGAAAGGTACGTACGAATGCCCGTACCTTCTCGACGAACACCGGCGTGGCGTCGTGCATCAAACCGCCGACGCGCGTGTAGCTGTTGGTGAAGCGGGCCCCGCACACCGTCTCGAAGATGTCGTAAATATCTTCGCGGCGATTGAAAGCGTAGAGAAAATAGGTGAAGGCGCCGGTGTCGAGCCCCGCCGCTCCGTTGCACAACAGATGGTCGCTGATGCGGGCCAGCTCGGCGACGATCACCCGCAGATATTTGCACCGCGGCGTCACCTCGATGCCCAGCAGCTTTTCGACCGCGCCGTGCCAGGCCACGTTGTTGGCCATCGGCGAAATGTAGTTCATGCGGTCGGTGATCGTGACGTATTGGTTGTAATCCAGATGCTCACCGAGTTTCTCGAAACCCGAGTGCAGGTAGCCGATGTCGGGCAGGGCCTCGACCACGCGCTCGCCGTCAAGCTTGAGCACGATGCGCAGCGTGGTGTGGGTGGCCGGGTGCTGCGGACCAAAGTTGAGCGTCCAGAGATAATCCTGGTCGGTCGCTTCCGCGGGTTCGTTCAACACCGAGGGCGTCAGCGGCATATCAGCTCCGGTTCCTGGTCAGTACCGGCAAGTTGTGCCGCTCGCCGCGGCCTTGCAGCGGGTAATCCTTACGCAACGGAAATGCAGTGAACTCCTCGGGCAACAGGATGCGGCGCAAATCGGGATGCCCGTCAAAATGAATGCCGAACATGTCCCACACCTCGCGCTCCATCCAATCGGCGCCTTGCCATAGCGGCACTGCCGACGGCACGCTCAGCTCGGGCTCGTTCAGAAACACGCGCACCGTCAAGCGTTCGTTCGTCGTCGTCGAGGCGAGCAAATACACCAATCCGAACCGGTCGACGGCGTCGCGATAGTTCAAGTAATCGACGCAAGTGATGTCGACCAATAGGTCGAAGCCGCACTCTTCTTTGAGCACGCGCAGCGCTGAGAAGACCTCGGCCTTCGACACCACCGCGCGCATCTCACCGCGAAACTCGCTCGTCTGCACACCCGCAACGGCGGCCTTCAGCTTGTTGAGCGTTTCGGGTTGGATCACGGCGATTTTGGATTTGCGATTTTGGATTGCGGCGACACGCGACACAGTTCCGTAGGGTGGGACGAGCGAAGCGAGTCCCACCTTTACCACCGGTGGGACTCGCTTCGCTCGTACCACCCTACTTATTACCGCTAATGTCGGCCGACGCGCAGCACCCCTTCGGATGCTGTTGGCCGTCCGCTGCCGGGCAAGGTAATGACCGGCAGTTCGATTAGCGCCCGCTTCTTGCCTTGTCGCGAGGGAAGATCGAACTCCTTGCCGGTGATCGTTCCTTCGGCCTGAATCTTGTCCTGCAGGTCGATGATGCTCTGAATCAATTGTTCGGGCCGCGGGGGACAACCGGGCACGTACATATCGACCGGGATAAAGCGATCGACCCCCTGCACCACGCAATACGTGTCGAACACGCCGCCGGTCGAAGCGCAGGCCCCCATCGAAATGCACCACTTCGGCTCCAGCATCTGCTGCCAGATACGCTGTAGCACCGGCATCATCTTCATGACCACGCGGCCCGCGACGATCATCAAGTCGCACTGCCGAGGGCTGAAACGAAACACTTCCGCCCCAAAACGGGCCAGGTCGTGACGGCTGGCTCCGGTGGCCATCAACTCGATCCCGCAGCAGGCCGTGGCAAACGGCATGGGCCAAAGGCTGTTTTTGCGGCACCAGCTTGCCAGCTCATCGAGCTTGCTGACGACGACATTCTCCGGAAGGTCTACCGCCATTGAAACACCCCTTTCCGCCAGGCATAAACAAAACCCAGCATCAGCAGCACCAGAAAAAGCAGCACCTCGCCAAATACCAGGCCGCGGCTCGACACGAACCCCTCGGCGACCGCAGCGTCGATGCCCGCCGGATTGCGGCCGGCGACCGCCCACGGGTAAAGAAACAACAATTCCACGTCGAACACCAGGAAGGCGATGGCCACCAGGTGAAAACGCACGTCAAAACGACGGCGCGTGTCATGAATCGGATCCATGCCGCTTTCGTAGGGCATGACCTTGACTGGCACTTCACGGTGCGGCCCAACCATCCGCCCCACGACGAGCAACCCGACGCACAGCCCGGTCGTACAGAGCACGAACAACAATATCGGCACAACTTCGATCTGCATAATTGCTTTCGGGAAGACCGCCGCGACCGAACCTTCAATAACCACTTTGTGAAATCTTTCACAAAGTAGGTCCCACAAAAAGACCCGACCTAAGTCGAATCCGCCCGCAATGTATCGACCGATCGAAGGATGGTCAAGACGCTAGGCGTGCGACGAGAACATAGAATAGAATTTGGTTGGTTTCCTTCTCAACTATGGAGCCTGTTATGGCCACTGCCGGTGCCGGAGCGGCGCCTTTTCCCTCGTCGTGTGAGTCTGTGCCGCCCTTGGAGATGGGCGATCATCTCACACGAGCGGAATTTGAGCGACGATACAATGCGATGCCCGGCCTGAAGAAGGCCGAACTGGTTGAAGGAGTTGTCTACATGCCGTCGCCCGTCAAGCCACCACATGGTCGACCGCATTTGCTGTTGGCAGCGTGGCTTGGATATTATCTTTCGCAGACGCCTGGGCTCGATGCGGCCGACAATGCCACGGTACGCTTCGATGACGTGAACGAGCCGCAGCCGGATTTGTTGCTGGCAATTGAACCGGCCGCTGGCGGGAAGCTGCACGTCGACGAAGACGGCTATTATGCTGGCTCGCCGGAGTTCATCGCCGAGGTTGCCGCATCGAGCGTCAGCTACGACCTGCACGCCAAACTGCGCGTGTATGAGCGAGAGGGTGTTCGCGAATACCTGGTGTGGCGGACCCGCGATGGCGAGCTCGATTGGTTTCGTCTCGAGCAGGGGAAGTACGTGCCAATGGTGCCGGACGACGCCGGCATCGTCAAAAGCACCGTTTTCCCTGGCCTTTGGCTCGATCGTGCCGCACTTTTGCGCCGCGATCTGCCCCGCGTCTTCGCGGTGCTTCAAGAAGGCATTGCCTCGCCTGGACATGCAAGCTTTGTCGAAGAACTGGCGGAGCGTGGTCGTCAGTGAGCGTCACACGTGGTGGCTGGGGCAGAGCTGGCCGCGCTCGATTTACCACTTTCAGACGGTTGCCGGCCAGCGATGCCCCGGTCACGGCGTTCACGGAGCGTCGCCGCGACCTCGCCTTTCGGCCAAATCAGTCTTGCATCGCGGCTCTGCCCCGGCCACCGCCGCGCTCGACGTAGATTAGGCTTTCTACCCTGACGAACTCCCAGTTTTCGCTGGACCTCCGCCGTACGCGTCAGGCTGGAAAGCCTGACCTACGGCAAAGCAGTATTAGCTGGCAGGCGCCGCAGCCGGTCGCGGCACAGATGCCAGTGCGACACGGCTCCCTTTCTGGCCATCCGCCTTGAGCGTCGGCTTGGTTTTCTCCTCGGCCCCCGCGCCCTTCTCCGGGCACTGCTTGATTCTCGCCAATAGGTATTGAAGTGACACGGCAATGGCCCTCCTATAGCCTCTTTCTTCTGGGGCCGTTGTAAAAACTCCGACCGCACACCGCTTTTGAGATGCAGTTCGTGTGCCGTCTGTTCCCTTTCTTTTCTTACGAGGGCAAACGATTTCGCGTTCGCGCAGCCTGGCGAATGTTCGGTATAATCCGCATGGCTAGGCGCGTTGCTCCAGCACCAGGCGCAATCGAGGAAGGCATGCACGACCGTTTCGATCTCAGCCAATATGGCATTTTTACCGCGGAGGTGTGGCGAAATGCGCCACCCGCCCGCATCTACGAAGTCGCCGTCACGGACGATCGCTGCGCCATCTCTGCCACGGGCGCCCTCATGGCCCGCTCGGGCTCGAAGACGGGCCGCAGCCCGAAAGACAAGCGAATCGTCGATCACCCCCACAGCTCGACCGACGTCTGGTGGGGCGACGTCAACATCAAGCTCGACGAAGCCACGTTTCTGACCAACCGTGAGCGGGCCATCGACTTCTTGAACTTTCGCCCGCGGTTATTTGTGGTCGATGGGTTTGCCGGCTGGCACCCGCAATATCGCATCAAGGTGCGGGTGATTTGTGCCCGGCCGTATCATGCCATCTTCATGCACAACATGCTCATCCGGCCGACGCCCGATGAGCTGGCCGATTTCGGCAAGCCCGACTACGTGGTTTTCAATGCGGGCGAATTCCCCGCCAACATCCACACGCGGCAAATGACCTCGAAGACCAGCGTCGATTTGAGCTTTGAGCGCGGCGAATTCATCGTGCTGGGCACCGAATACGCCGGCGAAATGAAAAAGGGCATTTTTACGGTAATGAACTACCTCATGCCCAAGCAGGGCGTGCTCTCGATGCACTGCTCGGCCAACATTGGCCGCGAGGGCGACGTCTCACTCTTTTTCGGCCTGTCGGGCACCGGCAAGACCACGCTTTCGGCCGACCCGGCCCGCGAGCTGATCGGCGACGACGAACATTGCTGGAGCGACGACGGTGTGTTCAACATCGAGGGCGGCTGCTACGCCAAATGCATCAACCTCTCGGCCGAAAAGGAGCCGCAAATTTTTCAGGCGGTGCGATTTGGCTCGGTGCTGGAGAACGTGGTGTTCGATCCGGTCACCCGCGAAGTGAACTATGCCGACGCGTCGATCACCGAAAACACACGGGCCAGCTATCCGATCGAATTCATTCCCAATGCCAAGGTGCCGTGCACGGCCGGCCATCCGTCGAACATCATCCTGCTGACCTGCGATGCGTTCGGCGTGCTGCCGCCGGTCAGCAAGCTGACTCGGCCGCAGATCATGTACCACTTCATCAACGGCTATACGGCCAAGGTGGCTGGCACGGAACAGGGAGTGACCGAGCCGCACGCGACTTTCTCGGCCTGCTTTGGGGCCGCGTTTCTCATCTGGCACCCCACGAAATACGCCGAGATGCTGGCCCAACGCATTGAAGAACATGGCACCGAGGCCTGGCTGGTGAACACCGGTTGGACCGGCGGCTCCTATGGCACGGGCTCGCGCATTCCACTCTCTTGGACACGCGCGATAATCGACGCCATTCATTCTGGCGACCTCGCCAGCACGCCCACCAACGAAGAACCGTGGTTTGGCCTGCACGTGCCGCGCTCGGTGAGCGGCGTGCCCGAGCGTGTGCTGCTTCCCGAATTGGCCTGGCCCGATCGCGACGGCTATGCTCGCACCGCCCGCAAGCTTGGCCGGCTCTTCCAACGTCACTTCGATCAATACGCCGACGCCGCCAGCGAAGAGACGTTGTTGGCCGGCCCGCGCTGCACGTGAACTTTGTTGTACGGGTGCATCACTCTCGTTTTAACCGGCCGCCAACGGCGCCCGCGACCGTCCCATTTGAGCCGATCATCCGCGTGGTGGTTGGGGGCGCGTCCAAGGCCGCGCTCGCGCGGGCCGTTGGCCCTGCGGTTAAACGACCCGCTGCGAGTGGCGCTGCTAGCGAGAAGACACAAATGGCCCGGCCGAGGCGGCCTGAACTTTGTTGTACGGGTGCATCACTCTCGTTTAACCGGCCGCCAACGGCGCCCGCGACCGTCCCATTTGAGCCGATCGTCCGCGTGGTGATTGGGGGCGCTTCCAAGGCCGCGCCCGCGCGGGCCGTTGGCCCTGCGGTTAAACGACAGATTTCATACCCGTCGACTGACGCGGATGCCGACCAGGCCGGCGACCAGCACTGCCAGATAGAATTGTCCCACGACTGCCTCCAGCGCCGCCAGGATGCGGGTCAGCGACGTGGCGGGCACAATGTCGCCATAACCGGCCGTCGTCAGCGTGACGAAGCTGAAATACGCCAGTGTCGACGGGCGATTGGCAGGCTCAACCAATGCG
>DASSFG010000131.1:0-2749 GCA_035694685.1 Pirellulales bacterium | reverse complement strand
TTCGCCCCAGGCGAACGACCGTAGACGGTCGAGGTAGTTTGGCCGCCGGGTGGGGCGGTGACCGGTTTTCTCAGCGTGTGGTTGGGCAGCCGCGACGCACGCACCGGGTTGAACGGCCATTTTGGGTTGAGGCAGCACGTGGGCGGCACGGTTTCGAGCGTCGATTTCCTGCACGGCGTAACCGCGGGCGGTCAGGAAGCTGACCCAGTCGCGCTTCGACCTGGTGCGCATCCAGCCGTCTAACGCGCACCGCCTGACCATTTGCCAGTCGGATTCTACCGCCTCGTCTTCCAACGGCAACGGTGGTATTAAACCAAGCGTCGAGGGCCGGGCCGGGCGAACGACGGCCACGTCGCCCAACCGCATGGCCTGCCATAGTCCTGGCAGACTCGAAAATCCGCTGCGGCAATGCTCGCTGCGGTGCAGCACGATTTCGCCGGAGCTTTGCCGCAAACCTGCCCGCACGACCTCCGCCCAACTGCTGCGCTCGGCGAGCACCACCCGGCTCAATTGCGGATAGAGCACGGCCAGGTCGGAGATGACTTCCGCCGTGGCATCGGTCGAGCCGTTGTCGATGATCACCAGCTCGAAACGGTAGCTCAGCTCGGCAAGATGTTCGAGCAACTGCGACGCCAACAAACCGACCGTCGCCTGGCAATTGTAAACCGGCGCCAAGGCACTAAGCGAAATCTTCAACGTCGTCCCTCCAGAAGTGAGCCTACCCTGAGATGCCATCGGCGTCGTTCAGCAAACAACTCAAACTCGTGCCCCATTTGACCTGACGCGCGGACTTTGACGGACGGCTTGCTTGTAGCTAAACACGTTGGTGCAACGAAGGCGCCGGCTGGTGCGGTGGTAGACGGTCCGCAGTCGGGTTATGCTAAACAGGCGTGCCACAACCTTTATGACAGCTATGTCGAATCCCGTTCCCGACTTTTCCAAAGGCGACGGCCTGCTGCCGGCAATCGCTCAGGACGCCGACACCGGCGAAGTGCTGATGCTGGCCTATATGAACGCCGAGAGCTTCGCCCGCACGCTGGCCACCAGCGAGGCCCACTATTACAGTCGCAGCCGTCGCAGGCTGTGGCGCAAAGGCGAAGAGAGCGGGCACGTACAGCAGGTGCAGGCCGTGCTCGTCGATTGCGACGGCGATACGATTTTGCTGAAGGTTACGCAAAGGGGCGGCGCGGCCTGCCACGAGGGCTACCGCAGTTGTTTCTTCCGCCAGGTGACCGACGGCGGGCTGAAAGTGATCGGCGAGCGAGTTTTCGATCCCGCCGAAGTGTACGGCGGCGATGTCAGTCGAGCGACCTAGATGTCCGCACGCCCGACCGGCTCGTGCGGCTTTAGGGAGGATGGGCTTCCTAGCGCGTCACGCTTGACGATTGACGGCCTGGGAAGGCCATCCTCCAGGAACGATTTGCCCGCTGATCGAGCACGGCTATTGAGCATCGCCCGTGGTCGCGCCCGATCCGCGCTGCTTCTTTCGGCCGGTCATCTCAAGTACGCAGATGACGGCCATCATCGCCAGCACCTGCAACACCACGACGACGGCGCCGGCGGCATCGACTTGGTGCAACAAAAGCCCGGCTAAGCCGCAGGTGGCGGTAACGAGGTAAATGGTCAACACGGCCTGCCCCTTGCTCATGCCAAGGTCGACCAGCCGGTGCGAAAAGTGGTTCTTGTCGCCTTCGAACGGGCTGCGGCCCTGCCGCAAACGAATGAAGACGACCGTCGTTGTGTCGTAGAGCGGCACCGCCAGAATGCAGAGTGGCGCCAAAATGGTGTGCGGCGGCAGGTTGCCGCCCGTAAACGTCGCCATGCTCGTGGCCGTCGCCAGACAGTAGCCCACCAGGTAACTGCCCGCGTCGCCCATGAACAGCCGGGCCGGCGGACGGTTGTGCCACAGAAAACCTAAGAGCGAGCCCGTCAGCACAAGCAAAAAGCCGGCCACGAAAAGCTGCGGCTGGCGCGTGATCGGATCGGGCGTGGTGAGCAAGACCATCACCAGCATCGCGGCGGCGATGGCCGCCACACCGGCCGAAAGGCCGTCCATGTTGTCGAGCATGTTGAACGAGTTGATCAGCCCCACAATCCAGAGCACGCTGAGCGAAATGGTGATCCACGGCTGATCGAGCAGGTAGAGCGACAGTCGCCATCCTTCCCAACGCCACACTAAGGCCCCGGCAACCGCCGTCTGCACCAGCAATCGAACTCGCCAATCCAGCCCGCGGCGATCGTCGATCAATCCCAATACCACGAGCACGAAGCCGCCCCCCAGCAAAAACCAGAGCTTGGGCGCCTGGCTGAGGATGCCTGGCGCGTGCAGAGCTGCAATTTCGGGTAGCCGGATCCCTTTCGTTGAAAGCCACAATATCAAGCAGCCGCCAGCAAGGGGTAACACGATCCCGGCAAACAAGGCCAACCCTCCGCCCAACGGTGTAGGCGTCGTGTGTACCTTGCGATGTCCCGGCCGGTCGACCAGGCCCAAACGCGGCGCCCAGCGGCGCACGAGGTACGCTGCTAGCAGCGAAACGATGAGACTGGGAACCACTCCTCCGACGATCAACCAGCTCATGTGTTTTCTTTGAAGCGCATCTGAGAAGCGTGGTTACTGCCAGCCACGCCGGAACTGAATGGGTATAGCAGCCAGACTAACGTAAGACCAAGGTATCATTGTATTCAGCGGCCCTGGCAAGCCGTAGCGGAGAGACGACTCAATGGTGAGCCCGATTTCTGTCATCTAAGA
>DASSFG010000130.1:0-7366 GCA_035694685.1 Pirellulales bacterium | reverse complement strand
GCGGATACCACGCGGAAACGGAAAAAAGGTAATCGTGTTGGTGTTTGTCCGACGGTTGTTCCACACGCGGGCGATTAGTTGGACATCGCGATGTGCGGCGCCGTTTGGCTGGTACATCACGCCGCGGCCGCGCTACAATCGATCGTAGTGCAATCTGGTTTGCTGCTGTAGGAACGCATCAGGCATGTGTCCGCTACCTGACAACATTTCCTTGCGTCGCGCGCAAGTTTTGACGTTCGTTTTGTCGATCGTCGTTGCGGTTGGCATCGCGCTGACCAATTTGTCGTCGGAGCCAGTCACCAAGGACATCGTTGTGAAAATCGCGCGAGGGCAGACAGTGGAACGGGCGTACGGCTGGCCGCTCACCTGGTACTGGCGGAGCGAAAAAATGATTCCGGAAAAGACGCCATCCTTGACGAATATCGGGGTTCGCCTCCAATGGCCGGTTTCACGATACAGTCCTGCGTGTGTCGTTGGAAATCTGGCGATATGGCTGGCGATTCTGGCTTTGTCCTGCGTAACATCCGAATGGTTGCTTCGCCGCTACCGGCCCCGCATCCGCTGGCGACTGCGCCTGACGACCGTCATTGTCTTAATGATCGTCGCGGCGTCGATCGTACTCGCCAACTTGAGCTTCGACCTCCAACAGCCGCCGTTCAGGGCGTCTTCCGGCTGGCCTCTGATCTGGTATTGGCATGCTTACTTGGGCGTGATGGGTACGCCTTTGTTCCACGGGTGGGATTACAGCGCGGCCCGGCTGGCCGGTAATCTCGCGATCTGGCTTCTCATATTGACCGTCGCGGGCCTGATGTGCGAACGGCTGCTGGGCCGTTATCGGCCGCGATTGCGTTGGAGCCTGCGAACGATGCTTGTCGCGGTTGGGCTGGCGGCGGTGCTCTGCGCCTGGTGCGCCGCTGCGCGCAGCCGCGCCCGGCAGCAAGACGCAGTTGTCGCGCTGGCGGGCGAGAGAAACGTCTATTTCGAGCGGTGGGGACCGAAATGGCTCGACCTTGTCGGGGCCGACCCACTTCGGCGGCGCATCGTCGCTGTTCAAGCGGGCTTCGGAGAGCTCGAAGATGAAGCGCGAGACGATGAGCTGCTCAAGCGATTGGCACAAGTGCCTGATTTGCGCTGCCTTGAGATTAAGTTCGACGTCTTTTCTCCAGGCATAGCCGCGGCACTTGGTGAAATGCGGCAATTGCGCATGTTGAGCATTGAATGTTGGGGCGACGACGAGCAGAACGCTCAACATGCCGCGCACCAATGCCTCGCGGCCGTCGGCAAATTGACTCGGCTCGAGCGACTCGCACTGGCGGGAGAATTAAAACCGGACAGCGACGACTTGGCATTCCTGGCCGACCTGACGGATTTGAGAGCGCTCACGATTGCGCTCAACTACCAACATGATGTGCAAGGAGAGCGTGAGTGTCTTCGAGCGGTCGGCGAATTGACTCAACTTGAGCGGCTTTACCTGACAGGTTGGGGCCTCCGGAGCGAGCATCTGGCTTACCTGGGTGGCCTGACGAATCTCAAATCGCTCACCATCGATTCGATTGATGACACAGAAAAAGACTATGAGGACAGGGAGAGTTACCGCGATTACGGGGCTTTGCGGCACTTGCCGATCCTGCCGAAACTCGAAGCCGTTGACTTGACGGGTGCGGGCGTGGGCTATCGCGATCTTCTTCGCTTGGCGGAATTCCCCCGGTTAAAATCTCTTGCGCTGGCCAGCACCACAATCACCGGTCCCGGATTGGCCGAATTAGCGCCCCTCGAATCGCTGGAAAACCTCGGCATCGGAGAGCAAACGGCGATTTTTGGTTTCGAATCGTTGAACGCGCTAAAGCGTCTCAAGGAAGTGCATATTTCCACCCCGTCCGGTGCGAGGTTCCAGGCCATCGACCAAGTGTTCCTGACACATAACGGGGCCGAGGGTGTGCTTCGCGAGCTGGAGGCCTTGCGACATTCGCACCCCGGCATTGCGATCGACACAGATTACTATGGTTTTTTGGAGAGTGAGTTCCAAGGGTCGGGCGAGATAGATCCGCCCTGGGATGACAACGAGACGGTCGATCGTGGCGTCGGCTATTCTAGTATGCGACGATTGATCGGGTGGCCATCGCTATGAGCCGACGGTTCCAATTTGCTGTCTGGCGAGCGGCCAATCGTTCCTTTCATCACCCAGCGTCATGATTTGCCGATTGTGGTAAAGGTTCGCGTTGTAGCGCGCAAATTCGCAACGCAGAGGTGTCGATGTTCTACGGAGTAGGGAGCAAACACCGATGCAGCATCGCCGCAGATCAAACAAACCCGGCCGCCGAAACGGGACTGCGGCGCAGCTTTCCTGTGTTTCTCGTCGGCCGGAACGTTTGGAAGATCGTCGGTTACTGACTTTTTCCGCCCCTTTCACTGTGCCGCTCGAAAACCAGCCCAACGCGTTCGTCTTGGGCGACTTTAACGGCGACGGCAAGCTCGATATGGCCGTGGCCGAAGGACAAGGGCCGGGACCGGGAGGAATTGCCGTCTTCCTGGGCAAGGGCGACGGTACTTTCCAAACACCCATCGTCGATTCTGACGTCGACGGCCTCGGCGAGATCGTGGCAGCCGACCTCAACCACGACGGCAAGCTTGATTTAGAGGTGATCAACTCCGGACACCTGGACGTGCTCCTCGGTCACGGCGATGGGGCTTTCGCAGCGCCTGTGACGTATAATCTTTCGCTCGAGGTAAACACGTTGGCCGCGGGGGATGTCAACGGCGACGGCAAGACCGACTTGGTGTTGACTGGCCTCACAAGCGACCTGAGTTATGCCGTTGAAACATTTTTGGGCAACGGCGACGGCACGCTGCAAGCGCCGATCACGACGACCTTTGGCCAATACTCTGGCCCGGTCGGGTATGCCTTCGATCCGGACACCATTGCGCTGGGTGACTTTAACGGCGATGGCAAGCTCGACCTGGTCGCCGCCGCGGGCATCGACCAGCGCGTACTTCTCTCGCTGGGCAACGGCGACGGGACCTTTCAAAGCCCTGTCAGTTTTGCCACCGACAACATCCCGTGGGTCGACATCGTTAAAGGCACCGTTCCTGGCAGTGGCACCGACTCCGTCGTGGTCGGCGACTTTAATCACGATGGCAAGCTCGACATCGCGGCGGCCAACCGCGACGCCCAAACGATCAGCGTACTGCTCGGCAACGGCGACGGGACCTTTCAGAGCGCCGTAAACTATCAGGCCGGAGGCCCGCCAAACGATCTGACGGTGGGAGATTTCAACGGCGACGGCAATCTCGACTTGGCGATGACCGACCCGGTGGACAATATCGTCTACGTGCTGAGCGGCAATGGTCACGGCGCCTTTCGCCCGCCGCTCGAAGCGGCCTCGCTCAACGGTCCGAGATTGATCGCGGCGGGCGACTTCAATAACGACGGGCTAGTGGACTTGGCGGTCACCGGGTACGTGTACCCGACGAGCATAGCTACCGGCTTCATGGTCAGCACCGTGCTGCTGAGCCAGGCCGTGTCGAGCGATAGGACGTCGGCCGAGCAGTTTATCGACCAGGTCTATCAGCAGTTGCTTGCTCGTCCCGCCGACACCGCCGCACTGGTTTTCTGGAACAATTATCTCGAACAAGGCGGCGGCCGCTTGCAAATGGTGCTGGGGATCGAGGCCAGCATGGAGTATCGCACCCTGCAGGTTGAATCGCTCTATCGACGCTACCTTGAGCGCAATGCCGATCCTGCCGGGCTCGAAGCCTGCCTCGCATTGCTCGCCGACGGCGCGACCATCGAGGAAGTTGCGGCGAACCTGCTTGGCTCGTCCGAATATGCGGGGAACCTGCTGCTGGACGGCCAAACGCTCAACGAGGCGTTCGTGGAGCTATTGTTTCAAGAGGTGTTGGGTCGGCCGGTCGACGACGCGTCCCTGAATCATCTCACTACATTTCTAGCAAGTGGGCTAAGCCGCACCGAAGTGGCGCTGCTGGTGTTAACCAGCCCCGAATTTCGGGGTCAGCTCATCCAAAGCTGGTATCGCGAGTCGCTCGGCCGGGCGGTAGACCCCTCTGCGTTGCAAAACCTGGAACAAGCGCTCGCTGGCGGCATCACCGACGAACTGATCTTGGCCGGCATCATGGCCTCTGATGAGTACGCTCGGCAAGTCGGTTAGCTCTCGGCGGGCGCCTTTCGGCTGCTTGGCTCAGGCATTGCCCGAGGGCCGAACAAAGTATGGCATCTCCATACATTTGTTGATATACCAGGAACGGTCACGACGATGACTCGATTTCACTCTCCATCGCTGCCTCTTGGAGTTTCGGCATGTTGACGATCGCGGGAAGTCCCCATTCTACGCGTGATTTCTGCGACGGCGTCTCGCGACGCGACGTTCTGAGGATCGGCACCCTCGCCGCAATGGGGACGCTGGGCGGGTGGACGCTGCCGGATCTGCTGCGGGCGGAATCGGTGTCAGGCCGAAAATCGGTGAAATCCGTGATCATGATCTACCTGGTCGGCGGCCCGCCGCACCAGGATATGTTCGATCTTAAACCCGAAGCGCCGCGGGAAATCGCCGGGCCCTGGCGACCGATCGCGACCAGCGTGCCCGGCTTTGAAATCTGTGAGGCCTTTCCCCGTCTTGCCAGACTGGCCGACAAGTTGACGGTCATTCGCTCGCTGGTCGGCAATCAGCACGATCACGATGCGATTCAGGTCTTCAACGGCCACGATCCAAAAAAGCAGAAGCCGTCGGGCGGCTGGCCGCAGTTTGGCACGATTGTCTCGAAAGTGCAAGGCCCGGCGCGACCGGAATCTCCGCCCTACGTCAGTCTCTGCTATACCTGCACTCACGGTCCTTACAACGAACCGGGTCCGGGATTCCTTGGGGCCGCACATTCCCCGTTCCGGCCGCTGGGCGAGACGCGCAGCGACATGGTCCTCAATGGCGTGACTCTGGACCGGCTGGCCGACCGGAAATCACTGCTCAGGAGCCTGGACGTGATTCGACGCCAGATCGATCAAACGTCGACGATGGCGGGCCTCGACGCCTTCACCGAGCAGGCGATGGGGCTGCTCACCTCGTCGAAGCTGGCCGAGGCCCTCGACCTCTCGCGGGAAGATCCGCGCACGGTGGAGCGTTACGGCACGGGCGACCCGAAGATCATGATGGACGGCAACGGCGCTCCGCGCGTGCCGCAAAGCCTGCTGCTTGCCCGTCGCCTGGTGGAAGCCGGGGTGCGCGTCGTCACGCTGAACTACAGCAAGTGGGACTGGCACGGCGGTATGAACGCCGAGGGCCGCGCCAATAACTCCATCTTCCTGCGCGAAGCCGAAGATTTTCCAGTCTTCGATCGCTGCGTCAGTGCGCTCGTGGAAGACCTGCACCTGCGAGGCCTGGCCGACGATTGCGCCGTCGTCATCTGGGGCGAATTCGGCCGCACGCCAAAGATCAGTGCCATCGTGGGTCGCGACCATTGGCCGCAGGTAAACTGTGCGTTGATGGCCGGCGGCCGCATGCGGCACGGGCAGGTGATCGGCGCGACCGACCGCATCGCCGGCGAAGCAGTCGCCCGGCCCGTGACCTTCGGCGAGGTGTACGCCACGTTGTTCCGCCATCTGGGCATCGACGCTGGCCTGACGACGATCACCGATCTCAACGGCCGCCCGCAATACCTGGTTGAGGACAATGCGCAACCCTTGGCCGAATTAGTCTCTTAGAGCTTTGCCAGCTCGAAAAAATGTCGGCGTGGATCGCGCGGCGCGCCGAAGGGTGGAATGCATCGGCTGGCCACGACCGGGGCTTGTCCCCGGCGGGCCATGATTGACAGGCTAATAACATCCGCCCTGTGGTCAACGCCCCCGCTGGGTTTATCCCAGTGGAGCGCATGATCTTGCGGCTTGGCTGTCGAATCGTGCGTTCCACCGAGACAAGCTCGGCGGAGTCAAGGAGAATGTGCCGCTTGCCGTTTAGCCATTCAATCGACGCTACACTGGGACAAGCCCAGTGCAGGCGCTAACCTGAAAGCCGCCCGCATCGAACCACGCCAAAAGTTCGCGTGGGTTGGCGCCCGTAGGGTGTGTATTGCCCGACATAAGTCAGTGGTGGGCAATGCCCACCCTACACGCCCACAATTCCAAGATTCAGCGTTGACAAAGCAGTAAAGGTTCAGCGCGAATTGGGTTCGCGATAGGGCCGGCCGCTGCGGTAAAGCTCCAGCCGCGACTGCATTCCGGCGTACTCCACATGCTCGTGATCGGGCATGAATTCTAGCGCCCGTACTTGCCATCGCACTGCGGCTGCGAAGTCGCCTGCTTCGGCATAAGCCGCAGCCAAGGTGTCGAGGTAGACCCAGTTTCGCCAAAACGACAGGTCACAAGCGCGTCGGGCGTCGTCCAGGGCCAACGGGCCGTTACGCAGCGTATCGCTGGGTGAAGTCGCCCGCAGCCAGGCGCGCAGGTTCCAAGCTTCGCTCGCCCGGGGTTCGAGACGCAGCGAATCGCCCAGGTTCGCCAGCGCCTTTTCGTCGTCGTGCTTCTCGTGCCAGGCGCGGGAGCGGTGGTAGTAAACGACGGGCTTTCTCGGATTCAGGCGCACGGCCTCGTCATAGTCGGAAATCGCCTGGTCGTAGTTCCGCTGGGCGTGGCGAGTCAGGGCGCGGTTTTCATAGGCCAGCGCATAGCTCGGATTGAGGCGGATGGCCTCGTCATAATCGGCGATGGCCGCCTCGTATTCCCTCTTGCGCTGGTGTGCCAGGCCGCGATTGTTGTAGGCGTAAACATAGGCGGGATCCAAACGCAGCGCCGCGTCAAAATCGTCGATCGCCTTGTCGTAGTCCTGCTTGTCGAGCCATACTCGGCCGCGGTCGTTGATCGCGTCGGTGCCGCCGGAATTCAGGCGGATGGCTTCCGTAAGGTCGGCGACGGCTTTGTCATACTCTCGCTTCTCTTTCCACACCAGCCCGCGTCCATGGTGGGCCGGCGAGAACTTGGGATCGACACGCAGGGCGGCGTCGAAATCTGCCAGCGCCTTGTCGTAATCTCGTTTATACCGCCAGGCGATACCCCGGTTGTTGTAGGCGTAAACGTGCTTTGGGTCGAGCTTCGCCGCAGCGTCGAAGTCGGCGATGGCCCGGTCGTAGTCCTGTTTATCCAACCATGCGCGGCCGCGCTCGATATATGCCCAGACGTACGCCGGGTCAACGCGGATGGCTTCCGAGAGATCGGCAATCGCCTCGTCGAATTGTCGGCGGTGCCGCCGCACCAGCGAACGGTTGCCCCAGGCATAAATATTTTTGGGATTAAGCTTGATCGCCTGGTTGAAGTCGTCAAATGCTTTGTACCAAACCGCCTCCTTAAGCCAGAACCGGCCGCGCT
>DASSFG010000129.1:0-9636 GCA_035694685.1 Pirellulales bacterium | reverse complement strand
AGGTTCGAATCCTGCCAGGCGTACTTCACTTCCGGCTACCCAGTTTTCCAGCCCACGCGAATCACTGTTGGCTACCTTTTCCCGGCGAACGGAAACAACTGCCGCAGCTCTTCTTTGCCTGGCTGGCGGCCGTACTCACACAACTCGAACGCTTCGGCAAACTCGACCTTGTGTGCCGCGTCGCCATAGCATTCGACCAGTTTGTCGCGATAGCGGTCGGCCACGTCGCGGCTCCGCGAGGCAAAGCTCTCGCGTACCTGCCGTCGACGTTCCGCCTGTTTCGCCGGGTCATCGCTCAGCAGTTCGGCCGATCCGTTGGCACCACCCTCGTAGAACTGTGATTCCAGCAGGTCCAACGCGTCGAGCTTTGTCTTGATCACCTCATCAATCGCCACCACCACGTCCGGCTGGAAGGGGTTCGGTTTCTGAAATCGATCGGGATAGAAGAAAAACACGGGGTTCTTTTTCAAGTGCGGCGTGTCCGGGCAAAAGTACGGCACGGTCACCATATACGCCGCATCCTGCACGAGCACGCCGGTATAGCGATGGTCTGGGTGGTAATCGTTGGGGCGGTGAGTCATCACGATATCCGCGTTCCACTCGCGAATGAGGCGCGTGATCGTGCGTCGGTTTTCGAGCGTCGGCAGCAGCTCGCCGTCGTGAATGTCGAGCACCTGGCTGGTAACGTGCAGCAGCATGTCGGCGCGGGCGACTTCAGCCGTCCGCCGCTGGGCGAGCGGTCCGCCCGCCTCGCTCCAGTGCCCGATGTCACCGTTGGTCACCGACACGAATTTCACATGGTGACCCTGCGCCGCCCACAGCATGGCTGTGCCCGCCACACGAATTTCGCAGTCGTCGGGGTGGGCGCCAAAGCAGATAATCCGCAGCTTGCTGTCGTCGGACTGGGCCGGCGTTTTCTCATGCTCAGCCGCGAACGTGAACGTCGCCGAGTTGATGCTGGACGAAAACAGGAGAGCGGAAACCAACGGCCGCAAGAAAGAGCGGATCCTTCGACGGGCGACGGTGAAAGACGAGGAAGTGCGATTCATCAATTGGTTTCTCCCGCGGGCAGAACAAGACGGGCCGCGATACACCGCGGCTTCACTGGCCAGCAGTATGATTCGCGCCGCGTCAATTTGCCAATGAGCTTTGATGCGTGAACCCCCGACAAGGCTTACCGCGACCTGCTGGTGCTGGATTGTGCCTTGCGTTCGGGTGATAATGATCAGCCGGTAAAGATAAACGACGTCCACCTTTAATGGAGCGGGCAAAATGCAACGACGCACGTTTCTCGGGTCGGCCCTGGCCGCGTCGACCGCTCGCCCATTGTTCGCGGCGCTCGGTATGGGGCGGTGGGATAGTGCCGCAGATGTGTTGGAACAGGCGACGGCGGCGAAACAACTCGAAGCCTCGGTGTTGCACGTCATTCAAGGCGACGAATCGTACACGCGCCACTTCGGCAAGGCCGAGTCGGACGACGCGATGTTTTTGCTCGGCTCGATATCCAAGCCGATCAATGTGACCGCCGTGATGAACTTGTTCGATCAAGGCAAGTTTCAACTCGACGATCGGGTCAAGAGCTACTTGCCCGCGTTTACGGGCGACGGTCGTGACGACGTGACCATTCGCCATCTGCTCACGCACACCTCCGGCCTGCCCGATCAGCTCGCCAACAACAACGAGCTCCGCAAGCAACATGCGCCGCTGGGCGAGTTCGCCGCTGAAGCCATCCGCGCGCCGCTCAGCTTCCTTCCCGGCGCCCGCTACCAGTATTCCAGCATGGGCATCTTGCTGGCTACGCGGATCGCGGAGATCTTGAGCGGGTCGGACATTCTCACGCTGGTCGACCGCCGTGTTTTCCAGCCTTTGGGGATGAAACGTTCGGCGCAGGGGCTAGGGCGGTTCAAGCTCACAGACATGATCGTCTGTCAGAGCGACGGCGCCGCGCCGGAATCAGGCAGCGGCGATCCACAGGCCAAAGAGTGGGATTGGAACAGCCTCTACTGGCGAAAGCTGGGCGCTCCTTGGGGCGGAACGCACGCCTCGGCGCCGGACATCGGTAAGTTCCTGGCCGCGTTCTTACGGCCCGGCGACAAGGCCATCCGGGCCGACACCGCCCGGCTGATGATTAAGAACCACAATCCGGCGGGATTCACGCCGCGCGGATTGGGCTTTGGCGTTGGCCAACAATCCGGCAGCCCGGGCTGCTCGGAGAATACGTTTGGCCACACCGGTTCGACGGGCACGCTCTGTTGGGCCGATCCGGCGAACGACACCATTTGCGTCGTGCTCACCTCCCTGCCGGCCCGTGCCGTGCAACCGCACCCGCGGGAGCTCGCCGCGGAACACGTCGCGGTGGCAGCTCAACAACGGTGATGGCCCGAATTTCATTTCGATAGCCTCTGCGCGGAACTCCGGCGTGCGATGCTGTTTTACCGGCGGAACTGCTCAAGCTGGCGGTCTTCCTCAAGGCCTAGCAACTGCCGTTCAACCCACTCGGCAACGCGGGCACGCGTCGGCAGGTGAGCGGCAATCATGACCATCAGCAACACCGCCACGCCTAGCGCCCACGGATCGCGGTGCTGCTGATAGGCGAACACCAAAAAGAAGGCGGCCCCTTCGAGGATGGCGATCGCAATAATGGTGCGTACCTGGTAGACCGCGCACAGTTTGCCCGCGTCGCTCGAGGGTGCCGCGAGTGAAGTTTCGTTCTGACCGGGCGGCGGCCAGGTGCCCGCCGCGATTTGCCGGCGAAGCTTTCGCGCAACGACCGATGGAGCGATAGCCCATGCCGCTACTGAGACGACTGCCATACCGCAGGCCAGGTACGTAAAGGATAATTGTCCGACGCCGGCGGCCCCACCTCCCGGCGGCAGTGCGAACAACACGACGCCGAGATAGACCAAAGGGCCGAGCGTAATCGCCGTGACAATGATTCTCAGCACACGGACTTGCGCCGCACATTGGTCTTGCCAGTTTTGGCCGGTTGACATGAACGCCTCCTAGTGAAACTTGGTCTTGATGTTAGGGTCGGCTGAAAGCACGAGGGACCAAATGCCAACAGGAATTCCGAACACGAAGGCGCAACTGCAGGGGAGCTCACACAGTACAAT
This sequence comes from Pirellulales bacterium, assembly GCA_035694685.1. Taxonomy (GTDB): domain Bacteria; phylum Planctomycetota; class Planctomycetia; order Pirellulales; family JAICIG01; genus DASSFG01. Next base: position 6,523 of record DASSFG010000129.1, on the reverse strand, counting down.
GAGCTGTTCTGCGATTTCAAACCAGTCAGATCCCGCCCGTTGGTTATAAGGGAACGAATCAAGTGGGAATAGTCTTGCTGACGTGCGCTGCGCTCATCGGGGCAGCATCGGACGATGCCCTTTTGCCGTGGGCGGAGAACCATCATCCAACTGACGTCGTTAAGGAGCACCTGCAAGAGATCGCAGCGTCGCGCGTCGATTATGACATCGTGCAAGGGGGGACGATGGATGGTCGAAATTGCCGCTCGCCCCAGGGAGTCTGGCGGCCTTTCGAGCAGACCTGGGAGTCGAACCGCTCGGTGCGGCTGGAAAACGTCGGCGAAACCGTCGTCGTCAATCCGTGGCTCTCCAACGGTCACAACGACTTTCGCAGCCTTAATCGGATTGCCGCCCGCGTCATCGAATCGGGCATGTCCGACGGCGACAAGGCCCGGGCGCTGTGGTGGCAAGAGGTCCAGCATCGCTTCCATCTCGACGGCGACAACGACGAGCTGCTCGATCCGGTCAAAGTCCTGAACGTGTACGGCTTTAACACCTGCGGCAACGATTCGATCTGCCTGGCCGGATTGTGGAAAAAGTCCGGCCTGAAGGTCGCGCCGGCGCGCCTGGTCGGGCATTGCGCCACGCAGGTTTTTTATGACGGTGGCTGGCACCTCATGGACGGCGACATGCACTCCATCTACCTCCTGCGCGACAACGAGACCGTGGCCGGCGAACAAGACCTGGTGCGCGATCACGACCTGATCCGCCGCACGCACACCCAGGGAATCCTTCAGCCCGACGCACGCCCAGGCGACGAATGGGAAGCTTCCATCTACGTTTTCGAAGGCCAGGTTGCAGGCGACCGCAGCTCAGCCGATAGTTCCCTGAACATGAGGCTGCGTCCCGGCGAAGCAATCGTGTGGCGCTGGGGCCATCTCGAGCCGATCAAGTACCACGGCCCGCGGCCACCGCGATTTGCCGACCGGATTTGCAACGGAACCTGGGAGTATCGGCCCGACTTTAATCGACCAATCTGGCGCGCTGGCGACGTTAAGGTCGAGTCGGTCGAGGAAAAAGACGGCGTGCTCCGGGCCGTAACGGGAAAGACCGGCACGGTCGTCTGGCCGATGTCGAGTCCCTATTGCATTGTCGGCGGCCGCTTGGACGCCGATCAAACGGGAGCGAAATTCTCGCTCTCCTGGAAGGGCGGTGCCTGGAACGAAGTGGACGAGGCACTCGACCCGTTCTTCGCGCCGCAGGGACCGGCCCGATACGGCTACTATCTGAAATGCGAGTTGCCTGAAGGCGCCGAGCTGCGGCGGTTGACCATCGTCAACCACCTGCAAATGGCGCCGCTCACGCTGCCTGACATGGGTGTCGGCAGGAACAATTTCACCTATACCGATGAATCGCCGGGCGACCGCCGGGTGCGCATCAGCCACAAGTGGGTCGAGCGATCGGCGAGTCGGCCGCCAGATGCGCCGGCGAGCACGGCGTTTCCGCTCGATGGCGGCGATTGCGAAGGTACCGACATTGTCTTCCGCTGGCAGCCCGCCGCCGACCCCGACGGCGACGCGATCACCGACTACCATTTCGAGCTTTCATCACGGGCCGACATGAAATGGCCGCTCTCGATGAGTTTTGCCAAGCTCATTTCCCGGACTGCCGACGGCGGTCACGCTCGCTATACGCTGCCCGGCCCGGGCTTGCTCAATTCCGACACGAAGTATTACTGGCACGTCAGGGCCAAGAACGAAAAGGGAGTATGGGGAGCTTGGAGTGAAACGTGGAGCTTTACTCCGCATGGACCGGCGCCTCCGCGAGACGTGCGCCTTGAGGTAGACGAACATCGCATGCGAGGCGTGCTGTACTGGAAGCCTAGCCCCCGCGGCCGGCAACCAATCAAGTATCGCGTGTACGCCAGCGATGAAAAAGGGTTCTCCGTCAGCGACCGGCCCTACCAGGTTACGATCGGAGCGTCGAAAAGCCTCAGCCCGGAGTTTCCCGCCAACTTTGTGGGAGAAACGTCGTGGACCGAACTGGCGGTCATCGGACCACAGGTTCAGGCCGCGAGTGCGAACAAAGCGTATTACCGCGTAGTCGCCGTAGATGCGTCGGGCAGCCGCAGCGGGCCTTCGGATTATGTCTCTTCTCCGCGGCCCTTGATTGTCAGTGCGCCGCAGACGGCCGCCAAAAAAGGCGCCGAGTATCGTTATTCACTCGCCGTCATCCGCTCACTGGGCGATCTGCGGACGCGAGTGGTCGATGGGAAAGAAGTGATGAACTTCTGGGACATCGAACGGCCTCGCTACAAGCTTTTGCGCGGACCGAAATGGCTCAACCTCGACGCCGAAACCGGCTTGCTCAGCGGCACGCCCGACGGCTCGGGCACGGCCGACGTGGTCGTTTCTGTGACGCTCGAAGGCGAAGACCGCCGCCTCGACGAACAGGCGCTCAAATGGGGAGTCGAAAAAGTCCTCTCCTCCCGCCGCGCCAAGATCGGCAGCGCCAGCCAGAGCTTCACGATCGACATCGCACCTTGATGACGCTCGCTCCCTGTTCTTAGAACGCTACGAATCAACCCACCGATCAGCGTTCTTCCGGCCACGGCAGGACGTTGGTGCGTCGCGCCCACGCGTCCCACATCGCCGCCATGCGGCTTACCCGCGCAGGCTCGGCGTGGGAAAGGTCGTGGAGCTCCGTGCGATCGGCCTCCATGTCATACAGTTCCCAGGGGCCTTTGCGGCCCTTGGCCACCAGCTTCCACTTGCCGACACGCACCGCGCGGTTGCCTTCATGTTCCCAATAAAGGGCCTCGCGCCCTAGCGGCTGACCCTCGAAGGCCGGCACGAGGCTCACACCTTCCAGAGGATGGATTGATTCACCGTTGATTTTGCTTGGATACTTGGCGCCGGAGACGGCCACACAGGTGGCCATGATGTCAATCAAATGAGCGGGCTGGTGTTCCAACTCGCCGCCGCGGAAAATGCCCGCCGGCCAGTGGGCGATGAGCGGTGTGGAGATGCCCCCTTCGTGAACCCAGTGCTTGTATTCGCGGAAGGGAGTGTTTGAAACGTTGGCCCAGTTCCGGCCGTAAGAGATGTAGGTGTCGGCCGGTCCGGGCATCACGCCTTCGCCCTGTCGCACCGGGAAACCGTCGCGCGTTTGCTTGGGGGTGACCGCCAGTTCCAGGGCATCGTTGGCCAGCGGCGGCAGCGTGGGCGACTCGGGCCGTTCAATGGGCGGACCGTCGGCCGAGCGGCCAATGGCCTCGGCACAGCCGCCGTTGTCTTGCAGGAAGAACACAAGGGTGTTTTCCAGCCAGCCCGTTTCTTCCAGATGATCGACGATGCGGCCGATGCCCTGGTCCATGCGGTCGATCATGGCGGCGTAGACTTCCATCGAGCGGGTTTCCCAAGCCTGGTTGGCCACGTTGTTCCAATCGCCCGCCTGCGGCGAAAGTTGCCACAGCGGGCTAATGAGGCCCGCCTGCTTCAGGCGCGAAAAACGCTCGCGCCGCAACGGCCCATAGCCGCCCTCGTACTGTCCGCGATATTTGGCAATCTCGTCGGGCAAGGCGTGCAGGGGCCAATGCGCCGCGGTGTAGGCAACGTAGAGAAAGAACGGCTCGCCGTCGTGTGCGGCCAGATGGTCGTTGAGAAAGCGGACAGCATGGTCGGTGATGGCGTCGGTGTAGTAATACTGCTTAGGCTGATACAGTTCGTCAGCGGCAGGTGAAATCATCGTGTTGTCGCGCACCAGCGTGGCAGGATCGTAGAAGCTGCCGGCGCCGGTGATCGTGCCGTAAAACCGGTCGAAGCCGCGTTGCAAGGGCCAATTGCGTTTCGGACCCTGCGGCCCGGCGTGCCTGGTCACGTGCCACTTGCCGGTGGCGTACGTCGAGTAACCGGCTGTTTTGAGCACCTGGGCGATGGTCAGGCAGTCGGTGTTGAGATCACCGCGATAACCGTCGAGCCCCTTATCTTCCATCATGTGGCCGACGCCCGCCTGGTGCGGATAGAGCCCGGTGAGTAAGCTGGCCCGCGTCGGGCAGCAGCGGCCCGTGTTGTAAAACTGCGTGAACCTCAGCCCGCCGCCACCCAGCCGATCGAGGTTGGGCGTATGGATTTCGCCGCCGTAACAGCCGATATCGGAGAACCCCATATCGTCCGAGAGGATAATCACGATGTTGGGCCGCGCGGCGTTCTCGGCAGAAAACGCGGCCAGACAACCGGACAACACGATTGCCACGCTAGCGGCGGTAAGCAACGGATTTTGCATCGCGCTATTTTATCACATCCAGCCGCGGTTAGTGGCCGCGGCTTACCGACGCCGCGTTGGCACTTCCGATGCGGCGACCGCCGTAGGGTGGGACTCGCTTCGCTCGTCCCACCCTAAAACTGCCCCTTGAATCCAAAGCCTATGGCAGCGGTGGGAATTCGGCGAGGTAGGCGGGGCAGATCTTCTTGAGCCAGACGTAATTGTCGTCGATCTTGGCCGGCGATACCGGCAACGTAATCGCCACCGCAAAGAACAAGTTCGCGAGGAAGATGATAATGGCCAGCGCGATCGCCCAACCGCCGTTTCCTAGTTCTCCCACGCTGATGCCGTACCACAGCAACGCTCCGCAGCCGAACGTAATCAGCCACCAGGCAAGCATGGATTGCAGGCGGCGGCGATAATGCCGGTCGCACATGCCAATCGAAACCACGGCTGTCTTCCGGACCACCAGTGCTACGATGACATATACCAGCACGCCCGCCAAGATTACCAGAAAGATGAGCGGATGATGCCAGGAGAGCGTGCGCTTCAAGCGCCGGCCGTGCGCCGGAGCATTGCAGCGCACGCAACGGTCGGGCAACGTCGCGCCTTTCCACATCACCAACTGCTTGCCATCGCGCCAGATACCGCCCGTCGGCTCGATCACCTGCGCATTGATCGGGGCCGCTGTCAGCGGCGCAGCGTAAGGATTGATTTCGCTCATTTCTCCTTTGCCTTTTCAGCCGCCTTTCGTTCCCGGTATTCCGCGAGCACGCCCTCGGGATCGTCGTTGAACAAATCGCGGCAACCGGTGCAACACACGTAATACTTCTTGCCTTGATATTCGACCGCGATGGTTCCAACGCCGCCGGTTACCACGCACTCCGGCTCGCCCGAACCTTTGGCAAACGCGGCGCCGACGCGAGTCGCCCCGACTTCCGCTAGCCGAGCGTAGCGCTCGCCCGAGGCGCGTTTCTCATAGAGCACGAGTAAACGGTCGCCGTCGGCCACCGTACGGATGGTGATTCGTGCCGGAGCTTCGGCGGGACGCTTTTCATCGTCGGCAGCCAGCAGCACCAATTGTCCTGCGTCGTCCAGCTTGCCGGAGAAGTGATCGTCTCCCGAATCATCGGCCCGCTCCGCGATGAGTTCAAACGTCGCCTTTTCGCCCGCGGGTTGCAACTTGCCCGAGCGATAAAACTTTCCTTTGGGTGAAGCGAAGACGAGCGTGGCCCGGCCGTCGGTGAACTTCCACGACCAGTCGGCCGTTTCAGTCCAGGCGTCTTGGCTCGATCCGCGACGCGGTTGGCCGACGCCGCGCCATAAGCCGACAAACGTTTGCAACGGGGCCAGTGCCGCTTTGTCGCTTGCCATGCCGTCTTCGGCTGGCGCCGCTACAAGGGAATTCACCGTGCAGACCGCGGTCAGGCTAGCGATGGCAATGGCAATGCGATTCATATTGGCAGCCCTACTTCGTAAATGACGCGCCAAAAGCTACAGTATATCGCGGAAACGGCGTATGACACCTGACAAGCCCCAAGAAAATCCGCCTAATGGGTTTTGACAAACAAAACGGGCGGTTGGCCCTCACGGAGGATGGGCTTCCTAGCCCGTCACCTCGCACGGTGACGGGCTGGGAAGGCCATCCTCCGAGAACGTCGTTACGCGTTTTGCTTGTCAAAAGCGATAAAGGAGAACCATGAAGAACATGCGGGCCCTGGTCAAGAAACACGCCAGGCCGGGTTTGTGGATGGATGAGGTGCCGGTGCCCGAGATCGGCATCAACGACGTGCTCATCGAGGTGCTGCGCACCGGCATCTGCGGCACCGACGTACACATCTACAACTGGGACGCCTGGGCACAGAAGACGATACCCGTGCCAATGGTCGTGGGCCACGAGTTCGTAGGCCGCATCGTCGAGGTCGGCTCGAACGTCAAGGATTTTCACGCGGGCGAAATCGTCAGCGGCGAAGGGCACGTGGTCTGCGGGCATTGCCGCAACTGCCTGGCCGGCCGGCGTCACCTCTGCAAAGACACGCTGGGCGTGGGCGTCAATCGAGCGGGCGCCTTCGCCGAGTATCTCTCGCTGCCCATGACCAACGTCTGGGTCCACGATCCGTCGATTCCGCGCGACGTGCAGTCGATCTTCGATCCCTTCGGCAACGCCGTTCACACCGCGCTCGATTTCCCGGTGCTGGGCGAGGATGTGCTGATTACCGGCGCGGGACCGATCGGCATCATGGCCGCCGCGGTCGCGCAGCACGCGGGCGCGCGGCACGTC
>DASSFG010000128.1:0-5338 GCA_035694685.1 Pirellulales bacterium | reverse complement strand
CGGCGATTGAAACGAATGGTTTGCTTCGGCAGGCGGTCGTAGAACAACAGCCGAATGACGCGCGGCACCTGGATTTCAAAGTTGACGGAGCGGATCCAGTCGTCGTGCGGGGTCTTGAAGCTGGCTTTCAGCTCGCTGATTTCGCGCCACGATTCGAACGTGTAGTTGGCGTACTGGCCCTGCTCGATGTGAACGACCTCGGCCAGTTCGCGGCACAACAGCGCGAACGCCCGGCGCACGCTCACCACGTGTACCGCCATGTAGAAGCGGTTGAGAACCAGTACGCTGGCGGAGAGTGCCTCCGTCGCCACGGCCGACATACGTTGTTCTCCTGGACCTAACCATGTACACCACCTCGACCGCCGAAGAAAAACGACGTGCGAAGAGGCAATCCGTTGCCGAACGACCCACTTTCCTGCAAATTCTAACCAGAAATCGCGGCATAAACCAGATCCCGCCCGCCGATTTCTTCGCCCGGGGGCCGTCGTTTGTTAGGGTTTCGTTTGCCGAGGCGACACGGGGAGTAACGACGTCGTTTAACCGCAGAGCCAACGGCTCGCGTGAATGTTGGGCTTCGCGGGGGCCGCTGGCCCTCCGGTTAAACGAGTTCGCGCGGTAACAACCCTATCAACGAATCAACTGAAACTCCGGCAGCATAAACACCGCCCAAAGTAGATCGGCCAAGCCGGCGGAAGTGGGTGGCGAGCCGACTAATTCGGTGGCGGTCGCCAATTCCTCGGGAGATGGCTCACGCGAGAGGGCTTCAAGATAAAGCCGACGGACCAGGTCGCCGGCCTCGGACGACGAGTGCTCTTTCAAGAGACTGGCAGCGCCGCGGTCGAGCGTCTCGGCCAGTTCAGTGCCGTTCGACAGATCGAGCGCCTGCAACGTCGTGAGCACGTCGCCGCGAGTGGTGACCACCTGTTCGCGGTTCGGACGCCCGAGCGAGCGCATCAGCTCATCGCAGAAAACCAGCGAGGCGCGAATGAATTGCTGCTCGTGCGGCGTCTCGGGCGGAAAGGCAGGCAACTCGACCGGCGCGATGGGCTTGCCGGGCGACGTGCCGGTAATCTGCCAAACGGCGTCCATAAACTGCTCGGCCGACATCCGCTTCACTTCCGGGCCGCGAAAGACAAAGTCTTCGCCGCTGTTTTCGGCCGGCACCACCACGCACTGCGATTGGTACGTCCGCGACGTGAGGATGTGCTCCAGCAGTCGCTTCAGGTCATAACCCTCGGCCACGAAGTAGTTGGCCAGATAGTCGAGCAGGTCTTCGCTCCAGGGGCGATTGGCCATCACGTCGACCGGGTGTACCAGCCCGCGGCCCAGCAAACGCTGCCAGATCCGGTTGACGATGGTCCGAGCAAAGCGGCCATTCTCCGGGTGCGTAACCAAACCGGCGAGCTGTTCCAGTCGGGCAGCTTTCGGCGCGCTCGCCTCAATCTGTCCCAGTTCGGCCCAAAGGAAGTGGGGTGCGGCGATGCGGCCGGTGGCTTTGTCGCAACGGTGAATCTCCAGCGGCTGCTCGGCCACGACCGCGGCAAGCCCGTAGGCGTCGTCGAGCTTCCAGGTGTCGATGAAGCTGTCGTGGCACGAGGCGCATTTCATGTTGATGCCGAAGAACACCTGCGACACGTTTTGCGAAAACTGCACCTCCACCGTCTGGCTGGCGTTCGTGCGTCCCCGCCACTTGATGCCCCGCAGAAAACCTTCCGACTCCTCGTTGGGCACGATCAACTCGCGCACGAACTGGTTGTACGGTTTGTTGTCTACCAACGACTGATAGAGCCACTTGGATATCTGCTTGCGTCCGCCGTCGATGTAGCCCGTGCCGCGGTAGTCGTTGCGCAGCAGATCATTCCAGAAGGTCAGCCAGTGATCGGCGTAGGCCCGGCGATCGTCGAGCAACCGCCGCACGGCGCGTTCGCGTTTATCGGGATCGCCGTCGGCCAGAAAAGCGGCCAGCTCGTTGGGTGTCGGCAAGAGTCCGACGGCGTCGAGCGATGCCCGGCGGAGGAACGCGGCATCGTCGATCGGCGGCGGGAGCGTCACTTGATGCTCGGCGAAATACGCGGCGACGAGGCGGTCGATCGGATGGCTGACGCCATTTTCCGCCGGCGGCAATTCGACGTGCCGCGGTTTGAGCGGCGGCACGTACCGCTCGGTGCTGAAGGTAAAGCCAGGCTCCCAGGCCAATCCCTCGTCGATCCATGCCCGAAACAGGGCGATCTCTTTGGCCGTCAGCGGCCCGGCTTTGGCCGGCATGCGTTCGTCGGCATCTTGGCTCGTGAGCCTTTGGAGCAACTCGCTCTCGCCGCTTTTGCCGGGCACGGCGGCCTTCGATTTCAGCAGCTCCTCACGCGTATCGAGCGAGAGCGAGCCTTCGTGTTTCTCGCCCGTATGGCATTTGCCGCAATGCCTCTGAATCAGAGGGGCAATGTCGTGACTGAAGTCGACTTTGTTCGGCGCTTCAGCGGCGCAGACGGCGGCCACTACCGTGATCGCCAGGATGAAAATGGTTAATCGCACGTCGTAAATCCTCCACTTCACGCCAACTTAGTCGCCGCAGTGAGCGCCGGCAACTGCTTGAAGACCTTTGGAGTGCGGCGATTTATCGCCGCTTTGGCTTGCGGCGGAGCCGCTTTCTTTTGACGCGTCGGCCGGCGTCCAACAACCGGCACGACGAACGAAAGGTCGCTCCGCGACCGACAAAAGCGGCGATGAATCGCCGCACTCCAAAGGCTGGTGCCGCCGCGCAGCGGACAATTCTCGAGATGTGCAGAACAACGGGGGCGCGCGCCACAGGGCTACAACATTCATTCCGACGGCCTGGCAGGACGCCCCACATGCGTGCGGAGGAACGGCCTCACGACACGCCCGCGGGCATAAGGAATTCGGCCTGCTCGGCGGCGCCGCGACCATCAGGCCGGAGCGTGGCCGCCAGGTGATAGAGTACGGGCAAAATGAAGAGCGTCATCAAGGTGCTGCTGATGACGCCGCCAATAACGACTGTGGCCAGCGGACGCTGCACCTCCGCGCCAAAGCCCGTGCTGCTGGCCATCGGTATGAAACCCACGCTGGCCACCACCGCCGTCATCATTACCGTACGCAAGCTGTTGGTGGCCGCTTGTTCGATTGCCTCCGCCGGGTCGGCGCCCTCTTCGAGCAAGCCGCGCAACCGCGACACCACCACCATGCTGTTCAACACCGAAACGCCCGAAAGCGTGATGAAGCCGACCGCCGCCGAGATCGAAAGCGGCATGTCGCGCACCCAGAGCGCCGTGATGCCACCCACGCAGGCGAACGGCACACCGGCGAACACGAACGCGGTATCGACTCCGTTGCGGTAGGTGCTGAACAATAAGACGACAATCAGGAACAACGCCAAGGGCACGACGATGGTCAGCCGCCGCTGGGCGCGCTCGAGGTTCTCGAATTGTCCGCCCCACTCCAACCAATAGGCGCCGGAAGGCAGTTCGACCTGATCGCTGATTTTTTTCTGGGCCTCCGCCACGAAGCTGCCGATGTCGCGGCCGCGCACGTTGCACTTGACCGTGATCCGCCGCTTGCCCCACTCGCGCCACACTTGCCGCGGCCCCTCGACTACCCGCACGTCGGCCAAACGGTCAAGCGGAATGCGCTCGCCCGAGGCGGCGGCGACCGTCAGCGAGGCGATCGCATGGGGATCGTTGCGCAAGTCGTCGGGCAATCGCAGCACTAGCGGAAACCGCAGCCGGTGCTCCATGATCTCGCCCAACGGTTTGCCGCTGACCGCCTCGACCAGGTTGAGCACGGTTTCCGCCGGTACGCCGTAGCGGGCAATTTGGTCTTGCTTGATGCGGATCTGCAAGACCGGCTGGCCGGCAATCTGGTCGACGTTCAAGTCGGCACAGCCCTCTACTGAATTCAAAACGTCGGCCAGCTCCCGTGATTTGCGAAGCAGCACGTCAAAATTGTCGCCGAACAGCTTGAGGGCAATGTCGGAACGGGCGCCGGAGATCATTTCGTTGATTCGCTGTTCGATCGGCTGCGTAAACCAGATTGTCTGTCCCGGAATGTCGTCGACCACCGCCAACATTTTTTCGACCAGCTCTTCCTGGCTGCGCGCTCGGCGCCAGTCGTGAGGCGGAGTAAGCGAAATAAACATGTCGGTATCTTCCACCGTGCCGGCATCGGTGGCCACGGCGGGGCCGCCGGCGCGGCTCCAGATGTGCGAGATTTCGTCGGGGAACGCCGCCAGCAGGGCGCGCTCCATTTGCGTGTTGATGCGCACCGCCTCGTCGAGGCTGGTGCCCGGCGGCCGAAGAATGCCCAGCACAATGTCACCTTCTGAAAGCCGCGGCACGAACTCCGAACCCATGTTTAGCGCGATGGCCAAGGTAACGGCCAAACCCATCGCGGCCAATCCCATCACCGCCAGACGGTAATGCAAAACCAGCCGCAGCAGTGGCGCATAGAGCCACTTGGCGACCCGCACCAGCAGCACGTCTTTCTCTTCCAGCCGCTTGGGAAGCAAAAGGCTGGAAAGCACCGGTATGAACGTCAGCGACAAGATGAGCGAGCCAATGAGCACGAAAATCACCGTAACGGCCATCGGCCGGAACATCTTGCCTTCGACTCCCTGCAAAGTGAGGATCGGCAGGTAGACGATCATGATGATGATCTGCCCGAACACGGTCGGCGTGCGAACTTCAATCGCCGCCTGACGAATGACTTCCAACCGCTCGGCCCTGGGCAACGCGCCGCGATGGGCCAGCCGCTGGATGATGTTCTCCAGCACCACCACGCTGCTGTCGACGACGATGCCGAAGTCGATCGCTCCCAGGCTGAGCAACGTGCCGGCGATGCCGGCTTCGAGCATGCCGGAGAAGGCGAATAGCATCGCCAATGGGATGGCCGAAGCGGCGATCAGGCCCGCCCGCAAGTCGCCCAGAAAAATGAACAGAATCGCCACCACCAATAACGCCCCGTCGAAGAGATTGCTGCGGACGGTTTCGATCACGCGGTCGACCAGCACTGTGCGGTCATAGACAGGCTCGAGCACCAGGTCGGAGGGCATCTTCCCCTTGATTTCTTTGAACTTCTCGGCCATGCGGCGCGTCACGCCGTAGCTGTTTTCGCCCATCCGCATAAAGCCCAAGCCGAGCACGACTTCGCCTTGGCCGTTGGCGGTCACGGCGCCGCGGCGTATGACGTGGCCAATGGTTACCTGAGCCAAATCGCGCACGCGAATCGGCACGCCCTCCTGCGCGGCCACCACGATGTCGCCGATTTGCTCGACGCTCGACGTACGGCCGATGCCGTGCACCAACAGCATGTCGCCGGTGACATCGATGTT
>DASSFG010000127.1:0-9355 GCA_035694685.1 Pirellulales bacterium | reverse complement strand
GCATTTTGGCGGGTGGTTGCATTTTTTGCAGTCTGAAAACGTGCCGGCACCTGCGAACGCGACGGATCACGCCTGCCCCGGATTATTCACCGGCGGTGGAAGCCCAAAAGCGCTAGCGAGGAAGAAAGACGGATTTACCTTGATTACGCGTCGGGCTACCATCCGCAAGTCCGACGAATGGTGACGGTTATCCCGTTTATGACTGCCTGTTCCGCGTAGCTCTCTGTAGGAATCGGCGTCGGCTGTGTACCATAGTCGAATGAAGACGCCGCTGGCCTGGCTCAACCTCCTGCACGAGAAGACGCGCACGTTGGTGGCAATTGCGGGTGTCGCCTTTGCCGTCGTGCTGATTCTCATGCAGCTCGGCTTCTTCTTTTCCGTCGAGCAGACCGCCACGCAGATTTACGACAGGCTCGACTTCGACATCCTCATCACCTCGCCGCAATACCAGTCGATCTCCAAGACGGGCACCTTCTCGCGCACGCGGCTGTTTCAGGCCGCTTCGACGCCCGGAGTCAGCGATGCGCACCCTCTCTACCTCGACTTCAACCTCTGGCTGACTCCCGGCGATGAGCACGAGCACCGTTCGAGGCGCGGCATCTTCGTGATCGGCTTTCCCCTCGATCAGCGACCGCTGCACTTGCCCAAGCTGAAGGGCGATTATGCGCAGTTGAAACAACCGGGCAACGTCTTCATGGACAAGCTCTCACGCAAGCAGTTCGGAGACTGGCAGGACCATCCCGATAAGCTGCAAATTGGCGGCAAAAAAATTAAAATCGTGGGCACCTTCGAGATGGGCACGGGCTTTGGCGCCGACGGCGACGTCGTCGTCGGCGAGCCGACTTTTTTAGACTTTTACCCAAACCGCACCGCCGCCGACGTCAGCCTCGGGCTGGTGCGCAAAAAACCCGGCGTCGACGTCAACCAGCTTTGCCAAGAGCTCAAACGCCGGCTGCCGCTCGACGTGCTGGTTTATACCCGTCGCGACATCGAAACGAAGGAACGCAAGCACTGGGTGGTGCGGACGAGCGTCGGGGTCATCTTTTCGCTGGGCGTGGTGATCGGCTTCATCGTGGGCGTGGCGATCGTTTACCAGGTGCTGTCGAGCGACATCGCCAACCACCAGGCGGAATACGCCACGCTCAAGGCGATGGGTTATCCGAGCCGTTATCTTTCTCGCGTGGTGCTGCAGCAGGCCATTGCCTTCGCCGTCTTCGGTTACCTGCCCGGTTGGGCGATCTCGTGCAGCTTGTACATGCTGACCGAGCAGAAAGAACACATTCCGATGAAAATGAGCCTGGGCCTGACGGTCACCATCCTGGCCTTGACCATCGTCATGTGCGCCGTGTCGGGACTGGCCTCGCTGCGCAAAATCAACGCGGCTGATCCGGCGGAGTTGTTTAACAAGAAGTAATGCCGCCTTGGCCCGGCCTACGCCTCCATGCACCGAACACCGCTCGCCTGGTTAAACCTGACGCACAACGGCCGCCGCCTGGCCCTGGCCCTGGCCGGCGTCGGCTTTGCCGTGCTGTTGATGTGCATGGAGTTGAGCTTTCGCGAGGCCCTCTACGAAAGCACCGTGGCCGTCATTCGTCGCCTGAACGCCGACCTGTTCATTACCAGCACAGCCAAGTACACCATCATCGTCCGAGAAACCTTCAGCCTCCGTCGGCTGGTGCAAGCTCGGGCACTGGACGCGGTCGAGGGAACCTACCCGCTCTACATCGAAACGAAACGATCGAACCTGAAAAACCGTGAGAACGGCGAAGCCTTGCCCATTCGCGTGCTGGCGTTTAATCCCGACGAACCGGTGTTCAACATGCCCGAGGTCGAGCGACATTTGCAGGAACTGCGCTTGCCCGATCGCGCGTTGTTCGACCGCCAATCCAAACCCGAGTACGGCCGGGTGGAAACGGGCGATTCCATCGAGCTTGCGGGAGCTCGCTTGCAGGTCATCGGTCTGTTTACGCTGGGCACCGACTTCGCCAACGACGGTAATCTGATCACCAGCGACCTCACCTTCCGTGAGCTCTTTCCCGGGCGGCCCGGCGACGACCCGCTGAGCGCCGTCGATATCGGGCTGGTGCGGCTCAAACCGGGGCGGGATCCACATGCCGCGAAGCAAGAGCTGCTGGCTCTGCTGCCCAAAGACGTGACCGTTTATACTCGCGACGAATACATCGCCAAGGAACTTGAGTTCTGGAAGACGAGCACGCCGATTGGCTATATCTTCTGGCTAGGCGCGTTGATGGGCTTTATCGTCGGGTTTGTCATCTGCTACCAGATTCTCTATACCGACGTCTCCGATCATTTGCCCGAGTTCGCCACGCTGAAGGCGATGGGTTATTCCAACGGCTATTTCGTCTGGGTAGTGCTGCAAGAATCGGTGATGTTGTCGTTGATGGGTTTTGTACCGGGCGTGGCGCTCAGCGAAGCATTGTGCTGGCTGGTGGCTTGGATGACGAACTTGAACGTCGGCGTCCACGCTGCGACGGCCTCGGCGTCGCTGTTGATGAGCGTCGCCATGTGCATGTTTGCCGGCTGGGCCGCCGTGCGTAGAGTCATGAAACTCGATCCTGCGGAGCTTTTCTGATGTCAACCCTCGAGCGGCGAGCGAGTGCCGCCTTTCCCAGCATCAATCCAAAATCGGCCACGCGCCGGCCTGCTTATCTCACTGACTCGGCCGACGACCTCTTCGCCGTGCGCGTGCGCGAGCTGAACTACCGCTTCGGCGAAGGCGAGCTGAGCAAGCAGGTGCTGTTCGACAACCAGCTCGATCTGGTCCGCGGTGAAATCGTCATCATGACCGGACCTTCGGGATCGGGCAAAACCACCTTGCTCACGCTCATCGGCGGCTTGCGTACCGTGCAAGACGGCAAGCTGATGGTGCTCGGCCGCGAGCTGCACGGCCTCAGCCCTCAAGAGTTGGTCAACGTCCGCCGCGACATTGGGTTCATCTTTCAGGCCCACAATCTCTTCGACTCGCTCACCGCCGTGCAGAACGTCGCCATGTCGATGGAGCTGAAGGGATATGACAGGGCCACCGTCCGCCAAAAAGCCGAAGAGATGCTCACGCTGCTCGGCCTGGACCATCGCCTGAACTACAAGCCCGAGAACCTCTCCGGCGGGCAAAAGCAGCGTGTGGCCATTGCCCGAGCGCTGGCCAGCCGTCCGCGTCTGATTTTGGCCGACGAACCGACGGCCGCGCTCGATCGCGAATCGGGACGCGACGTGGTCGAGCTGTTTCAAAAAATCGCCAAAGAAGACAAGACGACGGTGTTGATGGTCACGCACGACAATCGCATCCTCGACGTCGCCGACCGCATCGTGAACATGGTCGACGGCCGTGTGATTTCCGACGTGCTGGTGCAAGAGGCGGCCACCATCGCCGACTTCCTGCAGAAGATCGACCTCTTCAAAAGCCTCTCGGCCGCCACCCTGGCCGAGGTGGCCGACAAAATGTCGCTCGAACGCTTTTCCACGGGCGACACGGTGATCCGCCAGGGCGATCCCGGCGACAAGCTCTACGTGATACGTTCGGGCAAGGCCGAGGTACACGTCACGCGTGATGGCCAGACGCGGCAGGTGGCCACGCTCGGCGCCGGCGATTTCTTTGGCGAAGCGGCGTTGATCAGCGGCGAGCCGCGCAACGCCACCGTCAAAGCCGGCCAGCCGCTGGAGGCTTACACGCTGGGCAAAGACGATTTCAAGCGCGTCATGGACGCCAGCCCACCCTTCCACGACGTACTGCGCAGAGTGCTGTTTGCCCGGCAGTGAGATTCTAACCGCAAATCCAAAGTGGAACGCTGGCGCAGCTATCTTCGTCGAGCGAGAGCTGCTCTAAGGGTCCCAGACAGAAAAAATGCTTGGATGTGCGAAGCTGGCTCCTTATAATCCCCGTTAATTCCCCTCGGGTGCCACCCATCCGCTCCTATCGGTGGATAATGGTCGGTGTCCGTGTTCAAAGGCGATTGGCGAGCTCGGAATGGCCGACGAAACCATGCAAACGCTGGCGGCGCGGATTGACGCGATTTGCCGCGAGTTCGAGGCTGCGCTACGGCGCGGCGAACGGCCTCTTATCGACGATTTCGTCATGCGCGCAGCGCCTTACGACCGTGATCTCGTGTCACGAGAGCTCGCGTTAATCGGTGCCGGTTACGGCGGACTTGGAGCCGACGAGGAATCGCCTTCTCAAGATCGCGAGTCGCTCGGCACGGTGAGCGTGCCGGACACGTTGGGGGCAGAAATGCTTCCGCCGTATGCGGCGCCGCTCGCCGAAGAACCGAACGTGATGGCTTCAGTTCGGCATGTCGAGCCGCTTGCGCTGCCCCAGATTGGCTCGGTGGCGCGCTATGAAATCCGGGGCGAACTGGGCCAAGGTGGAATGGGAGTGGTTTACCGGGCCTTCGACGTCGAGCGGCAAAGGGAGGTCGCGCTCAAGAAGCTTCCCAGGTTGGACGCCGTGGCGCTCTACCGCTTTAAGCAGGAATTTCGCGCCCTGGCAGACCTCGCGCATCCCAATCTCGTCACTCTTCATGAGCTCGTGTCCGATGGTGAGCACTGGTTTTTCACGATGGAGCTGATCGAGGGGCGAAGCTTTCTCAGCTACGTTCGGTCATCTGGCGAGCCGGACGAGCGGCACAGATTGCCGGCATTGGAGCGTCGCGAGCATTGGCCGAGCAAGCGACTGACGGCGCGCGATGTGCAGCGCTTACGCGATGTGCTCCGCCAGCTCGCCGAGGCCTTAACCACGCTGCACGCGGCAGGCAAGATCCATCGCGACATCAAGCCCAGCAATGTCCTGGTGACCGGCGCTGGCCGGCTGGTGCTGCTCGACTTCGGCCTGGCGGCGGAACTGAATCAAGACGGCTGCCATCAGAGCACCTCGCAACACCTGGTAGGCACCATCGCTTATATGGCGCCCGAGCAGGCATCGTGCCAAGGCGTGTCACCCGCCACAGACTGGTACGCCGTTGGGGCGATGCTCTACGAGGTTCTCACCGGTCAACTGCCCTTCACAGGCTCGGCCCTGGAAATCCTGCGTGCCAAACAGGAGCGAGACCCGGTCCCCCCGCGCGATCTTGCACTTGATATTCCCGGCGATCTGAACGATCTCTGCTTGCAACTTTTATTGCGCACGCCCGAGGCGAGGCCCTCTGGGGACGAGATATTGCGGCGGCTGGCGGCGTCGCGCGCAACAACGCCACCGGTGCTGCCCGTCGTTCTCCCCGGTCCGCCAGCAACTCTTTTAGGCAGGCAAGGTCAATTGGAATTGCTGGCAAACGCCTTCCAGGCAGTTTGCAATCGCCGCACGGTACTCACGTTCGTCCACGGGCAATCGGGTATCGGCAAGACAGCGCTGGTCCGCAAATTCCTGGATGGCCTAGGCAGTGATGAGGGAACGTTGATTCTCTCGGGCCGCTGCTATGAACAAGAATCGGTACCATATAAGGCGGTTGATACGGTGGTCGATGCGCTGACACGGTATTTATCACGCCTCAGCTTTCATGAGGCGCGGGCGCTGCTACCGCGCGATGTCACGACTCTCGCTCGGTTGTTCCCGGTCTTATCTCGCGTGCCCGCGGTGGCCGCCTTTCCCCATGGCGTCGATGTGCGCGACCCCCAGGAGTTACGGCGTAGGGCGTTCACTGCGTTGCGCGAACTGCTGGCACGTCTGGGAGACACAGTACGCCTGGTGATTTCCATCGACGACTTGCAGTGGGGCGACCTCGACAGCATGGAGTTGTTATCGGTCGTGTTGCGTCCTCCGGAAGCGCCGGTTCTGCTGTTGGTGGGTAGCTATCGGCGCGAGGACATGGGGACGAGTCCGTTTTTGCAGGCCATGCAAGTTGCCCGCCGGAGGGTGGACAACTCCTTCGACTGGAGAGAGATCGCCGTCGATCCCTTACCGGCGAATGAGGCTTGCCTGCTTGCCAGGGATTTACTTGGCGAGCAATACGCCGCAGAGGCCGACAACGTTGCCAAGGAATCGGGCGGAAACCCTTTCTTTCTGCACGAATTGGCCCAGCACGCCCTGATGCGCGGCAGTTCACCGAGCTCCGCCACATCGGTCGGTTTAACGTTAGAGGACGTGATCTGGGATCGCGTACAACGGCTGCCCTCCGAAGCGGCGCAGTTGTTGAGCGTTTTGGCGGTCGCTGGACGGCCACTTAGGCAGAACGAAGCGTTGTCCGCTGTGGATTTGACGGAATCGCAGTCAACGCACTTTGGCTCTCTGCGCATGGCCCGGCTGATTCGCGGTAGCAGCGTCGAGCACGATGGAGTGGAAACCTACCATGATCGCGTTCGCGAAACGGTCCGCTCCAAGCTTCCCGACCCGGTGCGTCGCGACTATCACGCACGGCTTGCCTCGACGCTCGAGGCCGGCGGAAACGCTGATCCTGAGTTTCTGGCAGGGCAATGGGAGCAAGCGGGCAATGCGGTTCATGCCGCGGAGTTGTTTCTGCGTGCCGCGGAGCAAGCAGCGCAGAGTCTCGCCTTCGATCGGTCAGCAACGCTTTATCACCGCGCGCTGGAGCTCGGCGATTTTTCCGCGGCGCAGCGGCGTTCGCTGCAGATGCTGTTGGGCGATGCTCTGGCGAATGCCGGTAGAGGCCGCGAGGCGGCCAAGGAGTATTTGAAAGCGGCTGAAGGCGGAGACACAAACCAAATACTTCACTGCAAGCACCGCGCAGCGAAACAGCTACTCGTTAGCGGATATGTTGAAGAGGGCGTGCAACTGTTGAGGGCTGTGCTGAGGTCGCTAAATCTTGTAATGCCTGCCAGTCCGGCGCGTGCATTGTGGTCCTATATCTCCCATCGTGCATGGCTTCGGCTGAGAGGCTTTAAGTTCAAAACAAAGGATCCAGCCGATATTCCAGCCGAAGTGCTGGCACGCATTGATGTCTGTTGGTCTGCTGCGATCGGCCTGTGCATGACCGATTTTATCCAAGCCTTGCCGTTTCAAACGCACGGATTGCTGCTCGCATTAAAGGCCGGCGATCCTTTCCGGATTGCGAGAGCAATGTCGCTTGAGGCCGGGCATACGGCCACCGAAGGTAGCGGCTCGCAGCGGCGCACGCACGAGCTGGTTCAGGAGGCGGAGCGGCTGCAGCGCGACGTGCCCCATCCTTACGTACGCGGCATGTTTCTCACGATGAAAGGATCAGTCGAATACTTGAACGGCAGGTACAAAGCCGCCTTCGAAGCCGACGAGGAAGGATTAAAAATATTTCGCGAACAGTGCACCGGTGTGGCGTGGGAAGTCGACACTTCAAACATCTTTTCACTCTGGTCACTGACTTATTTAGGGGACATCGCCTTGCTGAGCCGCCGCTGGCCCGCTTTGCTTCAGGAGGCGCGGTCCCGCGGTAATCGTTTTACGGTTACTTTTCTGAGCACTTATATCATGTCGGTCGTTCGCCTTGCGGCCGACGATGCGGACGGTGCGTGGAATCAACTGCAACGAGTCATGAAAGATTGGCCAACCGATGGTTTTCACGTTCAACACCATAACGCCCTGCTGGCCCACACGTTAATTGAGCTGTATCGTGGGCACGCGGACAACGCGTTGCGGTATCTGTTGGCGCGGTGGCCGGCTTACAAAAGGTCACTGCTTGTTAGGATCCAACAAACCCGGGTCGATTTCTCACAATTACGAGGCCGAGCCGCACTGGCCGTTGCAAAAGATTTGCCCGACCCGCGGCCCATGTTGCGCCGCGCTTTGAGCGACGCTCGTCGCCTTGAGCGAGAAAAAACTCCCTGGGCCAGTGCATTAGCGACCCTCATTCGCGCAGGCGCGGCGGCAGGAGAGCGGGATTTTACTGGTGCCAGTTTCTTGTATCGCAAGGCGGCTGAGAGCCTGGATGCCGTCGATATGCGAATTTACGCGGCGTCGGCGCGGCGAAGGTTGGGGGAAATCATCGGCGGACAGGAGGGACGCGACTTGATCGATGCCGCGGATCATCTAATGCGACAAGAAGAGATACGGGATCCGGTCAAGATGAGTCTTGTCTTCGCACCGCGAGCATTTGCAAACGAATGAAGCATGGCCGACGAAACGACGGTACCCGGAGAGGTGGGGTTGCGCGAGAGCTGGCGGACCGTCAGGGATGTGACGACGACACGGCAAGGGGGGAGTAGATGGCCTGTTGAAGGGCTTGCCAGGCGAGGAGGCAGCAGCGCTGGCGAAGTGGGGTGAGGGGCGGGCCGAAGAGGGTGAGCATGTCTCGGGCGGAGAAGAGGTTGATGTCGGAGAGGGGGCGGCCTTCGATGTGCTCGACGAGCATCGAGGCGGCGCCTGGCTGATGCGACAACCGACGCCCGTGAAATAGGCGTGATGGATTATGTTGTCTTCGATGGTTAGTTCGATCCGCACCGTGTCGCCGCAGGCGGGGTTGGTTTGCTCGTGCGCGTGCGTGGCGCACGGCGCGGGGCCGCGATGATAGGGCTGCTCGCAATGTTCGAGGAGGCGGTCGAGGGACATGGGTAGCAGGGACCAAATGTACAAACATCGGACGATGGGGCGGCGCCAGTCCCGTAGGGACGAAAGAATTTAGCCGTGGGCGCAAGCCCACGGAATGTTGTGCCGACGATCGGCATAGCCGCGTAGCGGCGACAGAGTGTGTCCTGCGCGCTCTCTGTCGCCGCTACGCGGCTTACGCGCCGTGCATCGCACGGTTTCCGTGGGCTTGCGCCCACGGCTAAACTCTTTGCGCCGCTACGCGGCTGACACACTTAGGCGTTTCGCTGGGCTGTGGAATGACGCACCTTCGGTGCTACGCTCACTCACGCGAGCCGCGGGACTTATTGCAAATCGCAAATTGCAAATTGATGTGGCGTCGGGCGGCCCCCGCAACGTTGGCATGGATGTTACTTGGAAGGAAGACAGTGCTGGGCGAAGTCGTGGAAGACGTCGACGAGGATCTCGTATCAACCATACGCCGTGACGGGAAAGGGCCGCCGAAGACGACCGCGCTCCCCGCCGCGGAGCGTCGGACCTACGTGCGCGCGGCTCGATTGGCGTGTCTCAGGCATCAGGGTAGGTGAAGGTCGTCGTGGCCCCGGCGCCCGGTTCGCAGACTGCGACCAGCCGCGCCTGCTGATCGTAGGTGTAGGTCGTGCTGATGCCACCGTCAGTATCGAACGGCGTTGAGGGCGACTTCCGCCGGTCGGCCGGCCCGGGCACGTCATCATGGTCGGCGCGTCGCTCACGGGCAAAAGCACGGCTGAACGTGCCGGTGAGTGACCTGAACGCGCCCGCCGCAATGCCGATAAGCCCCCCCGAACGTGTACTCGCTCATCTGTTGTCTCCTTGATTGGTGGTTGATTCGTTTAAAATCGGACCGGCCCCATT
>DASSFG010000126.1:0-11074 GCA_035694685.1 Pirellulales bacterium | reverse complement strand
TTCGCGGGCAAACGAAAGTTCAAGCGCGGCTGAAACGGCTGATCGACGTGGGGCTCGATTATCTGCGGCTAGGGCAGCCGGCCAACACGCTCAGCGGCGGCGAATCGCAACGACTGAAGCTGGCGGCTTACCTTTCGTCGGCCAGCCGCGGACGCACCTTGTTTCTGCTCGACGAACCATCGACCGGGCTGCACTTTGCCGACATCGTGCAACTGCTCGATTGCTTCGAGGCGCTCTTGGCCGTGGGCCATTCACTGATCGTCGTCGAGCACAATCTGCACCTGATCAAAATGGCCGACTACCTCATCGACCTCGGCCCCGCCGCCGCCGACCAAGGCGGCCGTATCGTGGCGCAGGGCACGCCCGAACTCGTCTCGCGCTCGCCGCAATCCATCACCGGCAAGTACCTGGCGGAGGCGCTCTCGCAGTCGCAGATGTAAGCGGTGTTCGCCCCTCAGGAGCCGGCAGCGAGGCCATGGACCTAGGGTGGGGCTGGCGTGCGCAAAATCAATGGCCGGTGGTTGAAATTCCGTTCACGATATAAAATCAACCGAATCGAACCTTGTGCATCGCGGTAGGTCAGGCAAACCACTATGGGTCGCGTCGAATCCGCGTCGCGTCGCGCGCACATCTTGACCGTGGCCGTCTTGATCTCGATCGTGGCGGCAATTTCGCTGGCCAACCTGTCGTCGGAACCGGTGACCCCCGATCTAATCCACAGAATTGCTGACAACCCCGAACGTGCATATGGCTGGCCGCTAACGTGGTACTGGCGGATTGCGTCGACTGTTCCTAGAACAATAAAGCCGTTGTCGTCGGCCGCTCGCGTGCGGCAGCTCCTGCAATGGCCCGTTGCCCGGCATAGCACGGCGCGTCTGAGTGCCAACTTGGCGATTTGGCTGGTGATACTGACGGGCTCGGCCGCGGTCTCCATGCGGTTGCTGGGCAAATATGAAGCTAGGCTTTGCCGGTGGCCGCGATTGACGACGCTTATCGTGCTGCTGGCGATCGCGGCGCCGATTGTGCTTGCGAACATGAGCTTTGACGAGAGCTTCGACTCCTCTCCGCACGGTGGCTGGATAGCCAAGGCGGTTTTCGGTTGGCCGTTGATTTGGCACTGGTACTTCGTTTCGCCTGGCGACGATGTCTACGGGTGGGACTTCAGCGCGCCCCGGCTCGCGTGCAATGCGGTTACCTGGCTCGTGACGCTGGCCTTGGTCACTTTGGTGTGGGAAATGCTGATGCACCGCTATCGGCCGCGATGGCGATTCAGCCTGCGGACCATGCTGTCCGCAGTATCACTTGTTTCTCTTCTGTGCGCATGGTCCGCCATGCTTTGGAGGCGAGCTCAGGAGCAGGACGCCCTGGTTGGTTCGATAGGTATAACCCAGGTGTACGTGGAGCGGTGGGGTGGGCCGAAATGGCTCGGCCTTGTGGTGTCAGACCGCTTCCGACGATGTATCGTCGGCGCCAACGTCTGGGTTGCGCGTACCGATGAAGAGGCGAACGGAATATATGATGCCGAAGATCCACTGGATCGCGAGGACCGGAATGGCGAGAGGAACGACGAAGAATCCAATGATTACGGCGAAGTTGCGCCGGAAGAAGAAAATGGACAAACAGAGGATTCCCTGAAGCGATTGGGGCGTTTGCCAGCCTTACGCTTCCTGGAGATCGAGTGCGGTCTGTTGACCCCGGCGATGGCTGATGGGCTCGCGGCGATGAGGCAACTACGCATGTTGGAGCTCCGGATGCAAGTTCCTTGGCCGGATGAGCAAGCGAATGTCGCATGGCTTGGCCAGCTCCGCCAACTCGAGCAACTTTCGCTGCAAGGCGTCGGTAGCGAGAATCTCGCCTGCCTATCCGGTCTGACACGCTTGCAATCGCTGATGCTCGATATCAGCGATTGCCAACACGATGAGCGAGAAATGGACAAGCGGCTCGCGATGGTCGGCAAGCTCAGCCAAATTCAACGAGTTCGCCTGGAAGGATTTGCTGGCGCGCGAATCGCGCACTTGGGCAGCCTTAACAACTTAAAGTCGCTCGTGCTCGTTGTAGGTCGAACTCCAGAAGATCACGAACAGGTGCATGATTGTTTTGAGGCGCTCGGCACCTTGACGCAGCTCGAACAACTACAACTCGGCCTAAGAGGCATAGAAGAGGAAGAATTGCGGGTTGATCCGCACGACCTGGCGTGCCTTCGCGGCCTGAAAAACCTGAAATCACTCAGGCTGCACATCTCTTGCGATGAGTCAGAATCGCATGAGTGCCTTGCGGCACTTGCCAGCCTGACGCAGCTCCGTCAACTCTGGCTGGAAGGAAACTTGGTTAGCGTCGGGCTATCGGAACTGGCGCCGCTCGGGTCGCTAGAGGAGCTGACAAGTGACTACCGGATGTCAACGCCAGCGGCACTTGAGTCAATGATGTACCTGGAGCGTCTCAAAGCGGTCCATATCGCCGGTATTGATCAGGATTTGGCCTCCTCAGACCAGAAGGCTGTCGACGTCCGTCGCGCGTTGGCGTCGTTGCGCCGTTCGCATCCCGGAATTGTCGTCGACGACGACTTTAACGACCGCTGGCTGGACGCGCAAAAAGAAGATTATCCTTCGATGCGTTGGGATCAGCCGTTTTACGACAGAGCATCGGATCTCGACTCAGTCTTGGACTTTGACGGCTTCCCAATGGGGCCGTAGTGTCGGCTGAACGAAAGTGACCTGATGCCGGCATTCAGGCATTGAATTAAGTTAACCGGCCGAAAAGAAAGCCGGTCGGTTAACCTATTTCGCCGCTGGGCAATGGCTATTAAGTTAACCGAGTGGCTCACGGCGACCAGTCGGTTAACTTATATCGGGCCGTTGGCCATGTGCCCGGATCACTGGTGTTTGTCCGCCGCCGGCGTCGATGCGGTCGCTACCGCGCGAAGGCAGTGCTTGCGCCAGCTTTTCCAGCCCGGGTTGGAGCGCAACTGCCTCATCAGCGCGGCGCCGAGCGCCGTGGGCGCGACTTGCACCCGCGACCGTACAATGAGCCCTCGGTCGGCAAGACGACGCAGTGAACGCGACAACGCCGCTCGTTGCGCCGCGGACAATTTCACAGCCCTGCGACGTTCAGAGCCGCGTGCCGTGCGGCCCCGCGGCAGTGGGCGATGCCCCAACGCGGCAACGTGCAACTCGCCCCGCGTGCAGCCGCTGTTGTTCGCTGAATCCTCGCCGCAAACAAACATTAGAATCTTCAACTGTTGCTGGCTGAGGGTAAAACGGTCGCCCGCGCTCTCAATCAGCAACGCGCCGTTCTGGCAGTGAATGAAGTCGATCTCGTCTCCGCAAACGTTCACGGCAGGCTCCTCGCGTCGCTTTCAACAAATAGGTCGCATAATGATCTAATGTATTCATAAATGAACGCATGTCAATTAGTCGCATCGGGATGTCCGACGAAGCCCTAAACTCAAGGCCGAACTGCTGCCAGTAAGAATGACGGTTAATCCTTACAGGCGCGGTCCTCGCCTTGGCAATTTGCGCTCGCTAAACTGGATGTGGAGCTGAGTCCATGCTAGCCAGTGCCTCAGAGGATCGCCGCGTGAGGTCGCAATCATACTGTAGTGGCCATCCGCTCTGATTTGAAATGCGAGACGACCGTCAAGACGCTCCGAACCCGTTTCAACCGCCTCTGCGGCTGGCAGCCGATACCGAAACGCACGTGCCGCTGTGGCGGCTTGTCGTTGCGGGCGCGGCTGGCTTGACCTGCGGTGGACTGGCCGGTGATTTGATTGCCAGCGCACTATTTCCGATTGAGACCAGTGCGGATTTACAAGCCGTGATGCGTAACCGCCGTGCCGGTGAGAGGCTTACCGTTAGCCTGGTTCGCGACGATAAGCGGTTGACGGCCGATGTGCAGTTGATGGACGTGTACGCTATGGACGAGGCGGTGCACGATCCGCCCGCGAAGTCGCGATAGCGCGCTACTCGGCGGTGGCTGCCTGATTGGCAAGCACTTCTTTCCGATGCTATCGCCGCCATTAACGATCTGACTCAGGATGCTGTAATAGGCGCAACTTTTGCTCCGTTTCGCGGACATCATCTACGTAAGTTCCAGGAGGCGAGTGTGAACACCGATCAAACCGCCGACGTCGAGGCCTTGCTCGATGAGGTCATTGGCGAGTCTCGGGACCAGCAGGAGAAGATTTACGTCGGTTGGACGCCTATCGAAGGCGTCGGGGCGACGTACTCCGTGCAGGTCGGCAACAAGACGTTCCCAGAAAAGCCTGCCGGGGCCCAGTGGCCTGATCGAAAGCTTTCCGAAAAGCTCGCCGAGCGATTGGAGCAGGAAGCGGAGTGCGGCCGATTGAAGCGGCTCGCGGCCAAGGCGACGTCGACGGTCTATTCGCCCGCCTAACACTACAGGGCTGCCTCGCCGTAGGTCAGGCTTTCTAGCCTGACAAACTGCCAGATTTTGGCGGGGGCCCTGCACACGCGGCGTCAGGCTGGAAAGCCTGACCTACAAGATAGCGCTGCCGTACTAGCATCGCGTCTTCATGCGGCCAGTGAGAGCACGGTCCGCGCCACGGTATCCCAACGGAACCGCCGGCGCAGCGCGTCGTGGTCGATGGCGATTGGCACCGCGGCAACCATTTGCCGATAGGCGTCGTCGAGACTAGCAGCGTCGCAGGGATCGAAATAGAACACGCCCGGCCCTTCCAGCTCAGCGAGCGAGCTGTTGTAACTGGCCAGCACGGGGGCGTCGTGCAAAAGCGAATCGAGCACCGGAAAGCCAAACCCCTCGTACATCGAGGGATAGACCGTGAAGGCGGCTTCACGATAAAGCCGGCACAGCTCGGCGTCGCTTACCATGCCCAGAAATTTGACGCGGCTGAAACGCGGATTGTCCTCGGCCGCCTGTGGGCCTTCCCACAACCAACCCTCGGGGCCGGCCCACCACAGCTCATAGTCGTCGGGCAAAACGCCGGTGTGCAAAAACCAATCGAGCAAGAAGTCACCGTTTTTCCGCGGCTCGCGGGTGCCGACAATCAGCATGGCGTTCTTCCGCCGCACGACCGGCCCTGGATAGGCGTGATCCGTCAAACACTGGCTCGGGCCGGGGTAGGCCACCGCAATGTCTGCTTGCGGCACCGCGCTGAGCCAGGCGGCGTCGGCTTTCGTACATTCGGAAATCGCCAGCACCTTCTCGCACTGCGCGAGTGCCGTCACTTGCCGGTGAAAGCCTTCACGCAGCCCCGAGGTGTGCGACCAAGGCACGATCAACGGCGTGAAGTCATAAAAAATGCCGATCTCGCGGCCAAAGCGACGTTCGTCGGGTCGAGTCCAAGTATAGATGCCGGTGTGACGGGCCGCCTCGGCATCGTTAAAAGGCTGCTTGGGCCGTCGGCAGACGTCGCCCACCCAATCCAGCAAATTCGCGTGCGGCTCGGTCACCTCGCCCACGCCAATCTCGATCTGCTCGCCGCGCATCAGGTCACGGTTGAGCTCGTGGACGAGCTGCGTGCGCGGGTCGAGAAACGTCGTCAGCCGCAGGGGAGCAAACCGGTTCAGCGACTGCACCAGCCGGCATGAAAAGCGGCCGATGCCCGTCAACTTGGGCACCAGCAAGGGAAAGACTTCCAGGTAGATCGGCTCGCTCATCAGGCGGCCTCGCGAAGCACGGGCTGAGATTCGCGAACGGGCAACACCAAGTCGAGCGCGTCGCGCAGTTTCGGCCAAACGGCTTCCACGCTGGCCCACGATTTCATCCGCGCCCGCGCCTGCGACGAGAGCTGCTGATAAACTTCCGGCCGCGTCTTGGCCACGTCGTAACTGGCTGCAAACTGGTCGCACAACGACGACCAGACGATGCGCTGCCAACTCGTGTGCAGCCGGCCGCTTTCGTCGTCGGGCCAAGGGCAAGGCTCGGGATGTGCTTCAACGACGAAGCCGACCCACGAGTCGAAATAATCCGACATTGCCGTCGAGGCCGGCGCTATGCCGGGCCGGCCGGCGGCCAGATGGTCTTCGAGTGGCAGGCAGGCGCCCTCGGCCCGTGAGGCATTCACGTAAAAGGTGCTGGCACGCGCCAACTCGCGCATCTGTGCGTCGCTCAAGTAATCGGTGACCAGCACGATCTTGGCCCGATGCGGCACGCCCAATTTGTTGTAGAAGGCGAGCACCTCGCGGACGGGCGCGGCATAGCTGACCACCAGCTTGAGCACGAGCGTGGCGTCGTCGCGGTCGCCCAGTGCCAGCAGGAAGGCGGTGATCAGGTCTTGCCAGTTCTTGCGTTTGTCGTCGGGGTTGAGAATGGCGGTGTAAACGATGCCCGACAACTCCAGCCGGCTGGCGGGAATGGGCAACTCCGTTTCGCCTTCTTTCCAGGCCCGCTTGCCGGCGTTTTTGGCGGCCACGAGCGCTTTACTCAGCCGCAACGGCAAGAGCGGCTTGAGGCCGTCGACCCAGATGCGGCGGGCCAGCGACCGCAGTTGGTTTTTCAGGCGAAAGCCGGTTGAATCGGGCCCAGGCCGCGCTTCGGGATCGGCCGGACGCAGGCGCAGCACTTCCGGCTGATAAAGCACGTACGAGCGGCAATCGATGGCGACCGTTTGGCCGCGCTGCCAGTCGGGCACGTCGAAATACGGCGGCGAAATGGGCACCGGCACGACCCGCACCGGCTTCTTCACACCCGCTCGGGCCAACGCATCGGCGGTGAACTGGCTGGCCGTCAGAATGAGCGACGCGTGATTGGCGATCCGCAGCCAGTTGTTTCGCGGATTGTCTTTGTAATCGGTGCTTGGGATGTCGGGAAACTCCCAGAACGGGAACACGACGTTCGCCGCCGAACGCGACAGATAGACGTCGCTGAACGGCCGAAAGCTGAGCTGCACGGGATCGAGCCCGCGGCGACTAAGCCGTCTGACCGCGAAATCGACCTGGCTTTCGGGCCGGTCGACACGGGTCACGTCGCCGTACAGCTCCAGCAGCGGCAAAAATGCCCGCAGCACGAAGTCGTAGGAATAGCCGGTCTCGCCCAGGGCCGTAGTATCGGTGCGGCGCGACAGAGAATTGACGATCAGGGCCGTCCGCCGCGGCGCGTGGAGGTCGGTCATGCTCGGAATGCAGAAGTGAAGGAAGGAAACGGGGGCGGTAAACTAGGAAAAGCTCGTCGCTGAGTCAATGCGATCTTGAATGGTATCAATTCCCGCGATGCGCGTTGCTTGCATTGGTCCCCCAGGTTGGTAAATTGGCGCCAGCTTGTTTTTGCGGAGATTCGAGAAATGGACCTTTTGCGAAACTTTCGCGATCGCGATTACCTCCGGTGGCGGCGCAAACGCCTGCTCGTGCGGTTTATACTCATAATCGTGACAATGGTACTGTCGGCACCGATCATTGCCATTTACGAAATATTCGACATTCGTTCGACGTTGGGCTTCGTCTGCATGGGCGGATGGATCTTATTTCTATTGGCCATCTACCGGGCGTTGGGCTTCATCGGCCGGCCTTACGTGCCACCTGGCAGCGATTTTCAATCGTAGCGAATGGTGCACGGCGATGTATCGCCGCTTTTGTCGCTCGCGGAGCGACCTTTCTTTCTTCGTGCCGGTTCTTGGTCGCCGGCCGGCCCATCAATAGAAAGCGGCTCCGCCGCAAGCCAAAGCGGCGATAAATCGCCGCACTCCAAAGGCTTGCGACCCCCTTCGGGGCTACGAGGGCCAGCGTCCGTTTCAAGACTGCAACGCTCACGGCGCCAGCGGTTTGTCCGCCGCTGGGCTCGTGGCGTTCTTCTTGATCGCCGCGATCAGCTCGTCGCGGAATTGCTGTTTGACGATCGTGGTGAAGTGGCCGCCGCCCTGGATCTCGATCACAGGCCAGTCGGGGCGGACCTTTTGCAGCGGCTCGACGTACAGCTTCTCGACCACGCGGTCGTCCGCACCGACGAGCACCGTGACCGGCGCCTCGATCGACTTGATTTCGTCTTCGGTCAGGGCGAACTTGGCCAGGCTGCGTCCGCAAACGGCATGGGCCTTGGCGTCTTTGTCCTTCTTGCCCACCTGGCTGAAAAACCATTGCGCCGCGCCGCCCTCTTTCATCCACCCCATGCCTCCCAGCGTCAACGATCGCACGCGGTCGGGATGTCGCACGACGAAGTTGGCGGCGATCATCCCGCCCATCGAGTAGCCCACGATGTGCGCTTTTTCGATCTTCAAATGGTCCATCAGCCGCATGACGTCCTCCACCAGCTCCGGCCCGTAGGCTCCTTCCTCGGCCGGCTTGTCCGACTTGCCGTGGCCGCGAATATCGAACGCGACCACCTGGAATTCTTTGGCCAACGCCCCGCTCGTACCGGGCAACACCCAGTTGATTCCCGCCGACGAACGCCAGCCATGAATCAGAATCACCGGCTCGCCCTCTCCCTGCACGATGTAAGCGATTTTGGCGCCGCCGACGTCAAGCGTCTGAACGGGCGGCAATTCGGCGGGCGGGGCACAGCCGGCAATCACAGTACAGCTCAGGATGACTTCGGCACACATACGACGGGCGAAGATCACGGCGGCCTCCGGTGCAAAGCGGACCCACAAATATTACCTTTCAAAGATGCCCGATGTTTCACTCTCGAACGGTGATACGAAGGACGTCGCGCACGTAGGCTCGGATTTTGTCACGTATGTCGGAATCCAACGGCTCACTCCGACATCGCTGAATCACGTCGACAATCTCCGTAGCGACGCGGACTGAGGCGAGCACGGAGGCAGTTGTGTTGAACTCCGCCGATTCCAAGTCGTAATCGGCTTCGTTGCGCCGGTCCCGCAAAGAGCGCAGATGGCCACTTGCTTTCACAGCATCACTATACCCGCATTCGCTGAGACAGTATTGAACTTTGCGATGGATCTCCGCCGCATACGTCTCTTTCTGTGAAAAATAAATCCCACAATCGATTAAGAACCGCCTTGCGACGTGAAAGGCACCATAATACGCGCGACTGACCGCCGTTCGGCGGTCCGCTTCGTTCCCGCTATTCGCGAGCCGGATGGCCAGGGAAATAAAATCGAGCGGCTCCATCAAACCACGTGGAAAGACAGACAGAACAATCGCCATTGCTCACCCGCGAGCTCATGCACTGCGAGATGCCACTCGTTGGCCCGAGCCACGACGTCGTCGGGGGTACCGCTTGTCCAGACGTCGGCGACGAAGTAGATGTCGTCAGCGACTTCCCAGTCTCGGCCGACCCGAATGCGAACGTCGCGGCCAATCACATCGCGGCTGATATCGGCCACTTGTCGACATAGTTCGCGAAGCTCGGCGGCGGGTGGCCTCGCCATGCCCGCTTCTTCGGCAACGGCGTCGAATTCGCGCACGACGGCGTCGAGATCTTGTTCGGTCTGCTGCGCTGTGACCAGGGGCGCGGTATCGATCCGGCTGCTGGCATCGTGCGGCAGTGTCGACATAAACGGAGATCCTCCAGAGGTAGATTATCCCATTATATCGCTTGGGCCGCGCGGATGACAGCGCGATTGCCGTGTGTGAGCTACTCCGCGTCACGCGCGTGCCAGGACCGGCGAGCGGCTTTTGCCGTTGGAGCGGCCGTTTTGCGCCGGGCGGGCGGCGGGCGCGGCAGCGAACGTCTTGAAGTTGTCGCGGCCGACGAGCTCTTCAATGCGGCGACGCATCTCGTCGTTCAATTCGACGCGCACGCCTTCACACTTGCAGTAGACCTTGCTGCCGTCGGCCAACAGCAACACGAGCTGTAGCTCGCAGTTGCCCGGATAGCCGCGCACGATCTCGCGCAGCCGGTCGAGCGCCTTTTCGCCGTGCTCGCGTTCGTCGATCCGCACGGCGACGCCCTTGGTGTAACGGGCCTTCAGCTCTTCGAGCGGAATCAACTCGTTGACGATCAAGTTCGCCTCCTCGCTGCCGGGCCGCTTGTCGATCGTGCCGCGCACGGCCAGCACCGCGTCGGCCTGCACGTGCTGGCCGATGTTCACAAAATCGCTCGGCCAGACGATCGAACGGATCAGGCCGGCCATGTCCTCCAGGTCGAACATGGCGTATTTGGACGGCGCCCCTGGCTTGGGGTTCTTTGAGTGCGAGAACTTGATCGAGCTGAGCATGCCGCCCAAAAGCACGTCGGTCTTGTGTGGCAAGGTGGCGGCCGTGGCCGTGTTGTGCGTGCAATAGGTGTCGAACGTCGATTGGTATTCGGCCAAGGGATGGCTCGATAGATAAAAGCCGAGCACTTCCTTTTCGGCCGCCAATCGCTCGCGCTCCGACCATTCGGGCACGTCGGGCAAGGTAACGCTCGTGCCCGTTGTTGGGGAGTCGTCGCCGTCGTCGAAAAGCCCGCGCTGGCCGCTTTTTTTATCGGCCAGGGCCGAGGCACCCGATTGCAACGCCTTGTCGAGCACGGCCATCCATTGCGATCGCCTGCCGCCGCACGAGTCGAACGCGCCCGCCTTGATCAGCGACTCGATAGCTGTGCGGTTGACACCGGCGGGGTCGCACCGCTCGCAACAGTCGAACAGGTCGCGGAACGGGCCGCCGGACTGGCGTTCGGCCACGATCACGTCGGCCGCCTGCCCGCCGCAGCCTTTGATGGCCGAGAGGCCGAACACGATCTTGCCCTCGACGACGGTGAAGTCGCCGCGGCTGCGATTGACGTCGGGCGGCACGACCTCGATCTCCATGCGGCGGCAATCTTCCAGGTGCTCGACCAGCGAGTCTTTCTTCTTGAAGTTGCGGCCCTGAATGTCGCCCGACAGCAAGGCGGCCATGAACTCGACCGGGTAATGGGCCTTGAGATACGCCGTCATGTAGGCGATCAAGGCGTAGGCCGTCGAGTGGCTCTTGTTGAAGCCGTAGCCGGCGAACTTTTCGATCATGCCGAACAATTCGCTGGCCTCGTTTTTGGTCAGGCCCTGAGCGACCGAGCCGGTGGTGAATTGCTCGCGGAACTTGGCGATCGTCTCCAACTTCTTTTTGCTGATCGCCTTGATGCAGGTATACGCTTTCGACAGCTCGATACCACCCAGCCCATTGAGGATGCGCATCACC
The DNA here is from genome assembly GCA_035694685.1 of Pirellulales bacterium. Taxonomy (GTDB): domain Bacteria; phylum Planctomycetota; class Planctomycetia; order Pirellulales; family JAICIG01; genus DASSFG01. Next base: position 44 of record DASSFG010000126.1, on the reverse strand, counting down.
TGCTCTTGGTAGACCATCACGCCGTGAGTCTCTTCCAGGATTTC
>DASSFG010000125.1:0-2596 GCA_035694685.1 Pirellulales bacterium | reverse complement strand
GCCGGGACGAGGAGGCGGGGAAATCCGGGGTCCGGAAGGGGTCGGCAGGCGAAAAAATCGTCGGTGTGAAAGTTGCTGGGGCCGTCGCGGAACCATTTTTTCGCGGTGGGCGCGCGGAGGGGGCGCGGAGAAGATGGAGGTGATTGGGCGCGTGCCGTCTGACGGCGGCGAAGCCGCCGTCAGGCGGCACGCCGATGGTAGTAATTCAACAGCCCGCCGAGCCGTTCGCGGCATTCGATCTCGCCGGTGGTGAGTCCGATCTCGGAGCCGGGCTGAAGGATGCGGTTGTCGAGCCCTTGATGATTGCGTTCGCTGTGGTAATGTTCGATCCACTGTCTTACGGCATTTCTCAGAGAGTTCTCGCCGAAGAAGATCATTTTGTTCAAGCATTCGGATTTGATCGAGAGCATGAAGCGTTCGATGTGGGCGTTGCAGTTCGGGGATCTTGGAGGCAGCAAGACGCACTCGGTATCCTGCGCTTCGATGATCTCCCTGAACTCCGCGGTGAACTTGGTGTCGCGGTCCATGAGCAGGTATTTCTTGCCGCTCAAAAATCCGTCGAAGGCGGTCAACTCTTTCGCCACGACCTTGATCCACGGCCCATCTGGGTTCGGCGTGCAGCCGGCGAACTGCACCCGCCGCGTCGCCAGGTGCATCACGAACAGCAGGTAATACGTCATCAGGCCGCGCGTCGTCCAGACCTCGACCGTCGTAAAATCGACGGCGGCCAACACGTCCCAGTGCGCGCGAATAAACGTCTTCCACGTCGTCGTCTTCTTTCGCTGGGGCGCGGGTTCGATGCCGTTGGCCTTCAAGATGTTGCCCACCGTCGTGTCCGAAATCTCATGGCCAAGGTTCGCCAATGCGCCTTGAATCCGGTCGTAGCCCCACGTCGGGTTCTCCTTCGCCATCTTCAACACCAACTCTTCGACCTCTTTGGCGATCTTCGGCCTGCCCGGCGACTTTCGTTTCTCGCTATGGTCCCGCTTCTTTGCCACCAATTCGCGGTGCCACCGCAAAATGGTGTCGGGCGTGCAAATCGTCGCGACTTGTTCCAACATTCGGCGGTTCAGCCCCTTGGCCTTGACCGCCAGTTTGCGCCGGTCGTCGTCGCTCAACGGCAGCCGCTTTTTGCCCAGCAGCTTTTTATACGTCCGCACCTCCGTCAGCAGATATTCGATCGCCTGTTGGTGCTCTTGGAGCGCCGTTCCCGCGAAGGAAACGCCCAGCAAGTGCCAGGGTTGAAAAACAAAGCTCATCGTCGTCTCTCCGTGCGCAGAACATTATCATAGTGAGGCCATGTCAGCGTCGGGCGACGCGCGGCGGTTGTCAAGCAGATGTCGAAATACTTTGTTGAGAGCGGTCCTTCGCATGTTCGGCTGCTTGCGTCACCCGCGGCGGCTCGTGGTCGGCTACGTCGCAAGCGCCGCGTGCGGGCTCACCGATTTCAGCATCTCGCTGGCCGTGTCATGCTCGATGGCGATACGTGGCGCGCCGACGACGTGTCGAACGGCAGCGATTTGCCGTCGTTCCTCTCCGTCGAGTACAGCACCACGGGAGACGGCCAGGTCGCCGGCTCGACCATCAGCGATGCGAAAGGCAATTTTACCTTTACGCCCGTTGGCTTGACGCCGGGAACCGTGACGGTCGAGGTGCGCGGCGTCATGCAAGATCCGCAAACCGGCCAGGACGTCGATGGCCCCTGGAAGACCATCACGTTCGAGCTGGCGCAAGACACGAACGGCCAGACGCCCACGCCGCCCCAAGTGACCGATACACTGACCGGGGCCGACTCGGCCGCCGCCACCTCGCAGATGGCCAGCGAGCAAGGGGTCGACGAAGCTCTCGCCGGGTTCAACTCGGCAATCGGCGCCGGGGGCACCTCCGGCGGCCAGATCGCCCTGGGCGCCGGCACTTACACGGCCTTCTCGACCGATAGCGGCGGTCGCGTGGCCAGCGGCAGCATCTACGACTTCGAGAATGGCAGCCTGCCTTCCGCGGGGCAAAGCGGCACGGGCACAGGTGGCAACGGCGGCGGCAGCGGCGGCTCGGGCAACCCAAGCTTGCCGCAAAGCTCGCCGGTTGGCGTGCCCGGTGGCGCGGCCATCAATTTCACGGGCAGTTTTTCGACACCGCAAGCCGGCAGCGTCTCTGTGAACGAGCCAATCAGCGGCAACTCGGCGCTCGGGCCGGGCAACAACAACGTCAGCGGCTCGCTCATCGCTTCGGACGTGACCACCGCCGGGCCCGACCCCAACCAACCGAATGTGACCGACTGGACCGTTGAGATCGACATCTCTTGGTCGTACAGCAACATCGCCTCCGGCGGTTATTCCATCACGGGGGGCGGCGTGAGCACCGTGGTCAGTTTCGACGACGCGGTCAGCGGCAGCTACCATTTTCACTACAAAGCCTGGGGGACGACCACCGTCACTTCCATAGGCACCATCGTCGCCGGCACGTTCACGCTCAATGAGTCGAACGACTACCAATATAGTTGGAACGAAAGCGTCGGCGTCGATACGAGCATTCCCGGCCAGGGTTCGACGGTCGCGACCAATTCCAGCGACAGTGGCTCGAGCAGCTTCTGGCGGCG
>DASSFG010000124.1:0-7111 GCA_035694685.1 Pirellulales bacterium | reverse complement strand
CTTCGCTCGTCCCACCCTACGATTGCTACGCAGATTGCGCCCATCTCGCGAAGGCCGGTGAGTAATCCGGGCTAGGGAGCTTCGGCGGGTGCGCGGTCAGTCGGTGCCGATTTCACCCGGATGCGGGTCGTCACCTGAAGGTTAATCAGCGTCCGCGCGTCGGAGTTTTTTCCAGCGTCTTTGTCGAGCAGAATCCGTGTTTCCACCACCCGCTTGTCGGTGCTGGCCGTGGGATCGAGCCCGACCACGGTGTTCTTGGCCACCATGTTGCCGATGTATTTCACGTGTCCTGTCAAAATGGCGGCCAGAGCGCAGCTTTCGATACACGCTTCGTCGTCCAGTGCGATGCGGCGGACGTCGTCTTCATACACTTCAGCGATGGCCACCATCTCGCTCGTGTCGGCCATTTGTAGAATCGGTTGTTGCGTCAGGGTGTCGCCCTGGTTGAGAAAGATTTTGAGAATCTTTCCGTCGCAGGGCGCCTTGATCTCGGCGCTTTCTTTTTTTCGTTGGGCCAACTGCTTCTGCTTTTCCAGCGTGGCGATTTGCACCAGCGACGGTATCCGCTGGAAATTGGCTTGGGCCGTTTTTTGTTTGGCTTGCGCTTGTCGATAAGCCAAATCTGCGGATTTTTGTAATTTCACCAACTCATCGTTGGCAGCCTTGAGCTCGTTGCGCGCTTTATCGGTTGCCAATTGCTGGTGGGCAAGTTGCTGTTCGGAGACGATTTCCTCGCCGGACGCCGAGCCCTTCGTGTGTCGCAGATCGGTGAGACGTTTGAGGTCGTTAAGCGACGTTTCATAGGCGTCTTGCAGGCCGTCGACTTTTGTCTGCTGCGCCTGTTTGTCAAGATCGTAAAGCCTGGCTTGTTCCAGGGCGATGTCTGCTTCATCTTTGTTCGCATTGGCGACGGCCTCTTCAGCCGTCTTGCGGTTGCCGGCCTCTTCAAGCTGAGTTTCGGCCAATTCGAGCTCCGCTTCGCGCAGCCCATAGCTCTCGACCCTGGCCAGCGTGTCGCCCTTTTTGACCACGTCGTCGAGGCTGACGCGAAGCTCCACCAACCGGTCGCCGGGCGTGCCGTTGATACTGATCACGCCGTTCTTCGGTTCCAGACGGGCCAAGGCCACCACGTCGTAGTCCTTCTCGTCACAATGAAGGCAATCGTCATCGACCTTCTCAGCCGGTCGGGGCGCCTTCTTGCTTTCGTCGAGCTCGCGCAGCGCCAGCCACGTCGCCGCCGCTCCGGCGACCGCGGCCAGCACGCCAACGATCAGGATACGCATCATGGAAAGGGCCTTTCTGAGCAAGAAACTTTAGAATAGTCTAGGCAGAGGAGCAAATGGTCGCAAATTTATGAGAATCAGCACCATCCCCCAGCTTTATCGAAACGTCAATCGCTGGGGAGAAATCATCTCGGTGCTCAGTAAATACGGACTGGCCAATTGGGTCAGTCGTCTCGATTGGGAGTTCGCCAAGCGATTTTTTAAAGATGCCGACGGCGAGCTTTTGGCCCAGCACCGGCCTGAAACTCGCATCCGGCTGGCGTTGACCGAATTGGGGCCGACCTTCATCAAGCTGGGGCAGATTCTCAGCACCCGCGCCGACCTGGTCGGCGCCGACCTGGCCAACGAGCTGCGGCTCTTGCAAGAAGAGGTGCGGCCCGATCCGCCCGAGGCGGTGCGGGCCACGATCGAAAGCGAGCTGGCACGCAACATCGAGGCCGTGTTTGCCGAATTCAGCGACGAGCCGATGGCCTCGGCCTCGATCGGCCAGGTACACCTGGCCCGGCTGCGCGACGGACACGAAGTCGTGGTCAAAGTGCAGCACGCCGGCATTGTCGACAAGGTGCGGGTCGACCTGGACATTCTCGTCGGCCTGGCGCAACTTGCCGAGATGGTTCCCGAGTTCGCCCCTTATCGTCCGCGGGCGGTGGTGGCGGAGTTTCAGCGCACGCTGCGACGCGAGCTCGACTTCAGCCGCGAAGAACGCAACATGAGCCAGTTTGCCAGCGATTTCGCCGACGACCCCACGGTCTGCATCCCCCGCCCGTTTTGTGAGCTTTGCACCACGCGCGTGCTCACCATGGAACGGCTGGTCGGCATACGGCTGCTGGAGCACGAACGGCTGATTTCGGCCGGTTACGATCTGGAACAGGTTGCCCGGCGAGGCGCCGAACTGTATCTGAAGATGATCTTCGTGCAGGGCTACTACCACGCCGATCCGCATCCGGGTAACCTCGTCGTCTTGCCGGGCAACGTCATTGGTCTGCTCGATTTCGGCATGGTTGGCCGCATCGACGAACCGCTGCGCGAGAACATCGAAGAGATGTTCACCGCGCTGCTGGAGCACGATGCGATGCACCTGACGTCGATCATCACGCGGATCGGCATGACGCCGCCCCAGCTCGACCAGGCGGCGCTGAGCGTCGAGCTCGCCGATTTCGTGGGCCACTACGCCAACCAGCGTCTCGATGAGTTCGACCTGGGCGGCGCGCTCAACGAAATGCTCGACATCATCCGCCGCTACCAGATTATGTTGCCCGAGCGGGTGGCCATGCTGGTCAAGGTTTTCGTCATGCTGGAAGGCACGAGCCGGCTCTTGTCGCCGACGTTCAGCCTGATGGAAGTGATGCGGCCCTATCAGCGGCGGCTGCTTTGGCAACGGCTCTCACCCGGCCGGCAAGCGCGAAAGCTGCGGCGGCTCTACTCCGAGGTAGAACATCTCGTTGAGGTGCTGCCGCGCGGGCTGGTCGAAATCTTGCACCAGGTGCAAACGGGAAGTTTTGACGTTCATCTCGACCATCGCGGTTTGGAGCCATCGGTCAATCGGCTCGTGCTAGGCATGCTCGCCAGCGCGCTTTTTTTGGGATCGTCAATGCTGCTGGCCACGAAAGTGCCGCCAATGATTCCCTGGCCGAGCTTTTTGCCCGAGCTATCGCTGCTGGGCACGGCCGGCTCGACGGTCAGCATTTTGCTCGGTTTGCGCCTCTGGCGGGCCATCAGCAAATCGGGCCATCTCGATCGCCGTAAATAAGTGACGACGCTACTCGTCGCTGGTCCTCGACTCGCTCAGAAAGAGTTTGCCCTCGAAGGGTGCGCCGCATATTTCCTTCCACGTCTTCTTTTGTTTCTCCGTAAGCAACGATTGCAAACGCTTTTGGCAGGCCTTGCGCAGATCTTGCAGGCTTTCTTCTTTCGACTCGCCCCCACTCGAGTCGATGAGTTCTTCCATCTCCTGGAGCGATCCCTGCAAAAGTTGCACGGCCTTTCTCTGTTGTTCGGAGGTGAGCTCGAGTTTCTCAGCAATGTCAGCCCGCGTCAGGCACAGCAAGCCGGCTTCTTGTAAGGCAATCTCGTCGAGCCGCTTTCGTTGTTCGGCCGTGAGCGTCTCATCAAGAAAATGTTGATTCTCCTTGGCCATTGTGGCGAACTTCCGGTCTCGCTCTTCGTGATCAAGCTCGTTGACCGCTTGTGCTTTCTTCCACTGGGCTATGGCGAACTCGTGGATCTTCTCGCGCTTGTCTCTGGCCAACTTCAAATCGTCACCTACCAAGGGCTGCAACAGCAGCATGACTTGGGTGGCGCCTTCCTCGGGCAGGAGTTTGTCGGCGGCCAAACTTGGCCCCGCCCAGCCCATCCACATCGCCACCGTCACGGTCGGAACGATCAACCTGTACATCATCGTTTCTCCAAAAAAGGACGTTGTTGGCACTATCCAGCAAACCTCGTATGGTGGGACTGGCCCGGGCAAAATCCAGCTTCGCAATGCGAGCGGCTTGATGCTGGTTTTGTTCCGCCACGTACGGGGCTTTTCACTCGTTGTTCCACACATCTCGTGCTCCAGCCGCGAAGCGGCGACAGAGTTTAGCCGTGGGCGCAAGCCCACGGTAACCGATGCCGTAGATTATGTAAGCCGCGTAGCGGCGACATAGGTAGCGCCCACGCAGTTCTGTCGCCGCTACGCGGCTGCGCGGATCGTTGGGGCCGTCTTCCGTGGGCTTGCGCCCACGGCTAAACTCTACCGTCCCTACGGGACTGGGGAACGCCAGGGCCGCGCCGCGGCGGCTGTTGTCGTTTTCCCGTCAACCCAGTAGCGGCCGACACCGGGTTGACGGTGGACGTAGTCGCGGGGGGGCGTCTGCCTCTTAGCCACCCAAACTGCTTCACCGGCCAGGCAAGCTGGCCGGGGTCGCGACCGACCCCAACAAGAATTCGCCCACCGAGGCTTCACTATAATAATCGAGGTTCGAGGCTCGGGCAAAAAGGTCGCTGTCGCCGCAGCCCAAGGCGCAGGGCGCCAGGCCCATGGCCGTGGCGGCCAGGTACATCGTTTGGTAAAGCACGCCGACGTGTTTCAGAGCCAGCGCGTAGGCGATCGATTCGTATTTCCACGCCAGTCGCTCGAACCGCGCCGCGAGAATGACCAGCGTCTGTACGGTTTTAGGCTCGATGCCTGCCGAAGCCGCAGCTTCGTCGACGAGGGCTTCAACGTGACGCGGCGATGCGGCAACCTGAGTCAGGGCGTGGGCGACGCCTTCATAATGGTAGAGTCCGGGCGACAGCCCTTCGCATCGGCGGATGGCCAGGTAAAACTCCATTTCATAAAGCCCGCCGCCAGCCGGATATGGCCGCGAGGTCAAGTCGAAGGTGACCGTGCCAGAGGGCGTGGGAACATCTGCCGAATAGCGGTCTTTGACCCGCGCCACGCGAAAGAGAAACTCGCCCAGTTGCGCGAGCTTCATCGGCGTTTCGCCATAACTGCGTAGCGATTTGCGTCGTTCTTGCACGTATGCCAAAGGTGGATCGTCACGCATCAGGCGCTCGATATCGGGGCGATCAAGTTGGATTGCGCTAGCAGCCGGCACGCCGGGGCCACAGGTGGCGTCTTTGACGGCCGGGGGCGGTGGGCGGTGTGCCAGGCGATAGGTACCGCCGAAAGGCGCGTCGTAGCGTCCGCGACGGCTGCGACTGTGGAAAAGCAGGTCGTGAAACTCCCAGGTCTCGAGCACCGATGCCACATTGTCGCTTGGTTCGTCGGAGAGTTGGTCCACCAGGCAATTCTCCGCCAAGGCATCGACCAGTGCGGCGACGGCATCGACCGGCATCTCGCAGGCGTATCGGCCAAGCTCTTCGATCGTCGCGGGCGCTGCGAGCGCCACTACCACGGCGGCGGCCAATGGATCGTGCAGGATGATTCGCGCATGCGCCAGCGGCGACTCGATGACCATCTCAGAACCGTCGCGGTGCAAGTACGTGAACCGCGAAAGGACATAAGCCGCGCCAGGGCGGTTACTATGCCGCTTGCGGTCGGTCGCAAGCGGTTCACCTTGCGGCGCGATTGTTGCCAGCGGTTTCTCCCCGACCCAGAGCGAACGGCGAATCAGTCCACGCTCGTTAAGCTGGTTGATGCAGTAGAACCATCTCGCCAGCGACTCGGCGCCTCCCGCAGTGAGCACGGCGTCGGCCAGGCGCTCTTCGTGTTCACCCGGCGGAGATAAACGTCGTAGGGCCGCCAGGATCTCGGAACGTGGCTCACGCAAGGCGAGGCGCGAACGCGGCCCGGCGATGCCCAGCCGGCCGTCGTCGGCTGACAGCGAAACTTGATCGGGCCAGGCTAATCGCCACGAGGTTGACAAATGACATACCCCCGCGGTAGGCAACTTCATCCGTAACTACAAAAACATCGGAATCGGGTTGAGCTCTTCTTCAGCCAGCGGCTGCCCGCGCCAACCGAGCCTGACGGGCGCCTCATACAATCGGCCCGGCGCAAAGCGGGCCCAGAAATGCCGCAGGCCGGGCACGACGACCTTCACCACCGGTAGCCCGATCTCAGGGCGGGTCTGGTCGAGCACCAGCACTTCCAGTCCCTGCCGTTCAACGAGCGACTGGCAGTAACGGACGTCGTCTGCCACGTCGTCGCTGAAGGCCACGCGGAAGTCGGCCAAGTGCCGTGCCGGCTCGCGTGGCGACGGAATCAAATAGGGTTGATTCTGGAGCGTGGCCGTCTTCAGCCAGTGTACCGTCTCTTCATCCGACTCGTGTTCGCTGGCGGTTTCGTCGAGCGGCACCTGCAAAAGATGACTCAGCATCTGGTTCATTTCGGTCACTGCCCGCAAGAGGGCGATCCGCGGATCGAGATGGGCGCCGAATCCGAACACGATTTCTTCACGTGCCGAATCCGTTCGCCGCGTCCACGAGGCAAACACGGGAATACCCAGGTCCGAAGTGAGATCGAGCACGGCCATCTCTCGCTGGCGTCGTTTCAGGCAATCGCCCAGCTCGCTGAGGTACGGCTCGTCAAAACTGGTCAGATCGACGCCTGGGCGGCTCGCGCGGTTGTACCACCACAGGGCGACACTGTCGCGCTCGATCACTTCGAGAAACCCTTGCAACACGGCTTCTTCCAGCGTGTTGCCTGCCGCGCAGCCGTTCGAGCAGGCCATGCAAAACCGTTTGCCGTGAGGCCGCGGGCAGTCGTAATAGCAAAACTCGGTCGGCAGCCAGCGCGTTTCCTGTCGGGTGAGCGACCAGAGCGGAGACCATTCGATCTCTTCGTGGGGGTCGAAAGGCATGGGCACAAAGTTGTACGGCGATTTCTTTGCGTTCCAGATCTCACGGTCGCGGTACTGTTGCTCGCTATAGAGCATGCAGGCACGGGGGTCGATCGCGGAGCTTCCCAACTCGGCAAGACGCGCCGCACGGCGCGGTTCGTCGCCGCGGAACACGCCGGAGTATCGCTCCAACCCTTCGCACAGGCCGCTGGCCTTGGCCTGTACGTCGGTCGTTCCTTTGCCGGCGCTCATGTTGCGCAGATCGCCCTTCAATTGGCCGACGTTGTGATGGGTGCGCGCCAGATTGTGGCCTGCCAGGTAGACGTGCATGGCGCCGTCTTCGCTGGGGCTACTGCGCTGGAGCACCGATACGGCGCCCGTAATCGGACTGACATGGTGGCTATAGCGATCGAGCGTCGCCTGCGGAGCGACAACGCGGTGGCCGCCGTCTTGAACGAACGTTTTCCGGCGGCTCTTCAACTCGATCGGTACGAAGCGCCGCGCCTCTTCATCCGTCTTGGCCGAGCACGCTCGGCAATACGGCAATCGAGTCAGCGCGTG
>DASSFG010000123.1:0-8301 GCA_035694685.1 Pirellulales bacterium | reverse complement strand
GCTTCACGTACTCGTCGATTTCGTTAATCCACGGCTCGATAGCGTCGTAACCGGCCTTGGCCGCCAGGTCGATTTCTTGCTCGATGCCGAGTTTTTGTCCGCGGACAGTGCTCGTATTCAGACAATAGCGAAAGGCAGTATTTTTCGCCGACGGGCGACGGTGTTCTTCGGCGGGCAAAGTGGTGTGCATGGCAGCGGTAGCGCCCGCCGCCAGACCGGCGTGAGCAAGTAGGCGGCGGCGCGTCATAGGTTGGGGCATCGTCGAGGCTCGCAGGGTGGATGATCTCGTGTCATTATAGTCGAACGAGTTTCTCAAAACATCCTTGTTTGACACCGCCGTCAGACGGCGTGAAAATGAAGCTACCGGTCAACCCACGTTCAAAAATCAGCAGGCGGCCGCGCACGTTTTGTGACCGCCCGGAAGGGAAGGCATTATGTTTCTTCGTCGATTCGCGCCCATTCTCTCGCTGTGCTGCCTGGCATGGATCGGCCCCAGCTTCATTTTGGCCGCTGACGAAGCGTCCGATGCCGAGACGAAGGATGCTCCGCAAGCTGAGTCGGCCCAACCGGCGACGACCGGCAAGACGGCGAAGCTACCCGATAAAGCATGGCGCAACGCGCAACGCCTGGCGTTGCAGAAGATGAAGAGCAAAAAGGAGGAGCACCGGGCCGAGGCGTTTGCCGAGCTGAAAGATTTTCCAACCCTGGAGTGCGCCAAGCTGCTGGTGCAGCAGGGCCTGGCCAGCAAATTCGAGGACGTGCGGAAAGAGGCGTATGCCACGCTGGCCACCTTCCGCGACAGTCCTGAAGTTTGCAATTACCTGCTCACCAGCGTCGAGAAGGATTCGTCGAAGGGGATGCCCAGCGAAATGACCTGCGCGCTATTTGCCGTGCCGCTCAGCTCACACGAACCCGAAATCGAAAAGAAAGCCTTCAGCGTCTTCGATAAAGCAGCCACGCAAAAAAAAGGCGGCCTGCTGCTATTGGTCTCGTTGGCCGACCAGTTGGGCGCCGCGGGCGACGACGACAGCCTGGCCACGCTCGTCAAAATCTCGCAGCGGCCGATCTTCGATCAGCAGTTCGGCGTGCGGCGGTCCGTCGTGCAGGCCATGACCAAGATCGAAGAGAAGGAGGCCGTCGACGCCTTGCTCCAGATTCTCAGCAAGGCCGAGGGGGAGATCCGAGGCGACATCGTGCAGCACCTGACCGCCGTCAGCGGCGAAAAGTTCGGACTCGATCCGCCCGCCTGGGAAAAGTGGTGGAAGGCCAACCGCGAAAAGTTTCAGTTCGCGGCCATCGGCGCCCGCGCCGTGAACCGGGCGGAAGCCGTGCGCTCGCGTTCGATGTACCACGGTCTGCCGATTTATGCTTCGCGGCTGGTGTTCGTGATCGACACGTCGGGCAGCATGCGCGGCCCGCCGATTCTGGCGGCCGTGAAGGAATTGATCGACGCGGTGAATGGTTTGCCCGAGGGCGTGTATTTTAACGTGCTGGCCTTCGACCGCGACGTCAAGCCGTGGCAACGAAAACTGGCGATCGCCTCGAACGAAAACAAGAAGCAGTTAGCGCACTGGATCGAGTCGCAAGGCCTGGGCGGTGCTACCGCCTCGTACGACGCTTTGGAAGCGGCGCTCAATCTCGACACCGAGGCGATCTACTTCTTGACTGACGGCGCTCCGCACGGCGGCAAGGTAGTGATTCCGGCCGAGATCGTGGAGATTATCTCGCGGCTGAACTTCACGCGGCGGATCACGATCAACTGCATCGGCTTTGGCGCCATGCGGCTGGTGCCCACCGATTTTCTTGAAACCCTTGCCGCGCGCAATTACGGCGAATACCGTCCTGTCGCCTTCGGCGAATAATCATTCCGACTTATGTCCACCACGGCCGCCGCTGACACCGCCTTTCCGCACGCGCGGCCGCGCGTCATGGTGCTGGGGTCGCCGATTCTGGCCGACGGCCATCCGCAGACCAAGCGGCTCCGCGCCACCATCGAAGAACACGCCGAGATCGTCCTCTGGGATCTGGGCTTTGCCGCCGACCTGTCGCAGGTCGAGGCCGATCTGGCCGTCGTGCTGGGTGGCGATGGCTCGATCCTCCGGGCAGCCTTCCAAATGGGCTACCGTCAAACGCCGGTCGTCGGCGTCAACCTGGGCAAGCTGGGATTTTTGGCCGACCTTTCGCCCGACGAGTTCGTCGCCGCCTTTCCGCTGATTTGTGCGGGGCCGCCTCAGGTCGTCGAGCATTTGATGTTCGAATGCCGGTGGCAGCGCAGCAGCCCGCCGGCGTCGAAGTGCCAGTTGGGGCTGAACGAAGTGGCCATCCTGGGCGGAGCGCCCTTCGCCATGCTCGACGTGCATCTTTACGTTGACGCAGAATTGGTGACGACCTATAGTTGCGACGGCCTGATCGTCAGCACGCCGGTCGGCTCGACGGCGCACAGCCTTTCGGCCGGCGGCCCGATCTTGCGCAAGGACTTGCAGGCGTTCGTCATTTCACCTATCAGCCCGCACGCGCTCACCAACCGGCCGGTGGTCGATTCGGCCGATCGCGTGTACGAGCTGGTCGTGCCGCGTCCGCACGAGGGCACGGCGGCGGTGATCGACGGCCGCGTGTTTGCGTCGCTCGAGGCGGGCGATCGGATGCGAATTACTCGGGCGAAACCGCGATTCAAACTAGTGGAAGTCGCCGGGCACAGCTATTACCGCACTTTGCGGCAAAAGCTGGGTTGGAGCGGCAGCCTGCGGAACGGCTGAGCCTACGGCGGTCACCCGCCTTCAATTGACAGTGGCATTGGCCCCTACAAACTCGAAAGGATGCGAGTGTGATGGCGCTTCGGTTGACTCTCTTACTGACGTGCGTAATTTGGTTGGCCTATGGCGCGCCGGCCTATTCTGGCAGTGGCGGTGCCCGGCGACCTGCAATGGCCAAAGGGCCATTGCCTAAGGCGCCGTCCCCGCCCAACAAATCGACACCGCCAGGCAGGTCGTCGGCGACGAAGGGCGCCACACCTCCCAAAGTCGCGGCCAAGGCGCCGGCCGCCTCCAGTGCCCCGCAGGCGCCCGCCACCACGGCCGATGAGAAGGCCCCGCAGGCCGGCACGAAGTCGTACAAGCTGCGTTACAAGTTCAAGCCGGGCGAAACGCTGCGCTGGGAAGTCGAGCACCGCGCCAAGGTGCGTTCGACCGTGCAGGGAACGACGCAGGCGGCCGAAACCATCAGCACCTCGGTCAAGAATTGGAAGGTCGACAGCGTCGATGCCGACGGCAACGCGGTGATCATCCACTCGGTCGATCACGTGGAGATGACGCAAAAACTCGACGGCCGGCAAGACATCCATTACAGCAGCGACACCGACGCCGTGCCCCCGCCCGTTTTCGAGAACGTGGCCAAGGCGGTGGGCAAGCCCTTGGCCAGGCTGACCCTCGATCCGCGCGGCAAAGTGCTGGAGCGCGAGGAGCACTACGTGCAAGCGGCTCCGCAACAAGAAAACGTCACGCTGCCGCTACCTGAAAACGCCGTCACGCTGGGTGAAGAGTGGACCATGCCGGCCGACATCATGGTCACCCTGCCCGACAACGTGACTAAGAAGATCAAGGCGCGGCAGCTCTATCGCTTGGAAGCGGTCGACGATGGCATTGCTTCGTTACACTTGGAGACGCAAATTCTCACGCCGGTCAACGACCCACGGATCGAATCGCAGCTCGTGCAGAGCAAAGCCAGCGGCGTCATCCGTTTCGACCTTTCCGCCGGGCGCGTCGTTTCACAGCAGAACGACGTCGACGAGCACGTGCAGGGCTTTCAAGGTCCGGCCAGCAGCATGCACTACGTCACGCGCTTCATCGAAAAGCTCCTGCCCGACGCCAATCGCGCGGCAGTTTTACCGCGTGCGCCCACGTCGCGCTGAAGCAGTTTGGGACCGGGCGAAAAAAAGCCGTGGTTCTCGACACAAGTCCCACGCCGCGGCGCGGCCCTGGCGTTCTCCAGTCCCGTAGGGACGGTGGAGTTTAGCCGTGGGCGCAAGCCCACGGAAAACCGACGCCAACGATCCGCGCAGCCGCGTAGCGGCGACAGAGCTGCGAGGAGCGCTACCTATGTCGCCGCTACGCGGCTTGCCTAATCTACGACATCGGTACCGAGGGCTTGCGCCCACGGCTAAACTCTGTCGCGGCTCCGCGGCTCGCGCCCGAGATGTGTAGAACAACGCGTGGTTCGCACCCTTGAGTATTACCCAGAGCAAAGAGGTAAGGTTCCGTCCTCGATGTCAAAGGCACCGCAGTCTAGTGCCGTAGTGCAAGGCACACGCGTGCAAGTTTAATTGGCAGGCAATGAAATCTGCGCGGCCGGCCTGCTGCGGCAACTCGTGGTTTGCTAAGCGTTTCGGTCAAGCCGTTCGCTCGCACATTGAATTGCGGCACGCGCGTTGCAAACAGGCAACCGACGTCAGGCGGTGTCCGTTTAGCAAAGGAGTTCACATGAGGTCGCAAAAGAGAAGAGGTTTTACTTTGGTCGAGCTGTTGGTCGTCATCGCGATCATCGGCATTCTGATCGCACTGTTGCTGCCGGCGGTGCAGGCGGCGCGTGAGTCAGGCCGACGATCGCAGTGCTTCAATAACTTGAAACAACTTGGCATCGCGCTGCAGAACTATCACGATGCCATGCACGTCTTTCCGCCGGCGGGCCTCAATTATGGCGCCGTCGAAGCATTGCCGTACGTGCCCTATACCAACGTCATGAACACGAGCGGCTTCGTGCTCATGTTGCCCTACCTGGAACAACGGCCGCTTTACGACCGCTATAACATGAGCGCGTCTGCCAGCGATTGCAAATACTACGGGGCGATACCGTACCCGGTCGCCGGCAGCCCCGTGACTTACGGCAACGACGTCGTGGTCTCCACGCAACTCTCGAACTTTCTCTGTCCGAGCGACGACGGCGGCAAAACGATGAGCACGTCGTCGGCGTACACGATTTCGACGAGTAGTGCGCTGTTGGGCGCCAAAACCAGTTATGAATTCAGCACCAAGCCGGACTACGAGATTTCGGTGCCCGCCTCGTGGCAGACCTGGTATACGAACAACGGTTATCAACAGTACCGTGCTCTGTTCGGCCAAAACAGCAATAGCAACATGGCCAGCGCGAAGGACGGTACCAGCCATACGGCCGCGTTCATCGAAACTCCGCTCATGGTCTATAACGGTAACGGCAATGCCTGGGGCTATCGCGCCTGGGTAATGTATGGAGTGTCGCTATACGACAATCTAAGCAATTACCCGGTCGGCTCGACGCCGCTCTGCGGCGGACAGGCCATCAATTGCTGGACGTATTGGACGTACAATACCTCGTACCTGCCGGGGCGCGTGGCTTCGTGGGGTATGGCCGGCAGTCTCCATCCCGGCGGCTGCAACGTGACTATGGCCGACGGCTCGGTTCACTTCGTGTCGGAGACGACGGATCTGACGATCCTTGCCAGGCTGTGCAACATCGCCGACGGCATGGTGATCAGTGCCAGCGACTATTAGTGCCTTTCAAAGGCAAACATTCGGGTTGTCATCTGGCGAACCCACTCCGTGGCGTTCCGTTGCGCACCGATAGATCGTCAAATGATGGTTCACGGAACGCCACGGAGTGCGTTCCCTACAGACCCCGTTTCATTGATTGAACGCGAAAACTTAACGTTGACAAAGCAAATCTACAGAGCAGTGAGGTGGTTTGATGAGAAGCATATTTTTAGCCGTTTCCTTGAGTTTGGCAGCCTCAGGTTGCAGCCATTCCTCGACCGCACCGCCGAAGGTGAAACTACTGCCCGTAAAGGGGACCGTTACGCTCGACGGCCAACCGCTGCCCGCCGCCGACGTGGTGTTCTTCGCGGGCGATCCGCCCTTGGCGTTCGCCGGTCAAACGAAGGCTGACGGCAGTTACGAACTGCAAGGCCTGGCCGGCAAAGAGGCGGCCTTACAAGGAGTGTGCAAGGTGACTGTCAGCCGCATGGTCAAGCCCGATGGCTCGCCGGTCAGCCCTGAAGAAACGCCGGTGGAGAGCGGCGCCGTCGAGCAACTGCCGCCCAAGTACACCGGCTACGCCACGACGATGCTTACCGCGACCGTTGCTCCCGGGGGAGCGACGTGCGACTTTGCGCTAACGAGCCGGTGAGTTATTGGCCGTCGCGGCGGGCGTTGAGGCCGATCGATTTGCGCTGGCTGGCGTACCAGACTTTCCAGGCGTCTTTCTCGTAGTCGTAATTCTGATTGGTCAGGTTGACCAGCGCCTGCAGCACGTCTTCGTTCCTATACTCGAGCTTGACGACCTTTGGACCGCTACTGCCAAACGAGCCGCCAAAGCCGCTCATGGCCCCGCCGCTCATACCACCGAAGCCATAGGTAGAGCCTTGCTGCGCCGGCTGCACGACGTGAATGTGGCTCGTGCGCAGGGCTTCGATCAACGGCACAATGGCTTTGCGGTCCTTAAGCTTGCCCAGCGCCAAGGCGGCGCGGTTGACGGCCACGTTCTCTTTGTCTTTCAGGCGGGTGATGAAATAGTCGGTGTAGGCCGTCGCCGGACGCTCGGTCAAATAGTCAAGACACGTCAGACGGATCTCTTCCACAGGGTCGCTGATGGAGCGCTCGCACAAGGTCCGCCAGGCGGCAGGCGCGTCGATGCGGGCCAGCGCCTCGACGTACAGCTTGCGGTACCGTTCGTCTTTCTCGTTCGGTAGCGCCTCGGTCAACGCGCGGGTCGCAAAAGGATCGCCAATGCGATTGATCTGCTCGACGGCCTCCGCAGCGCGCGGGCCATCGAGCCAACCGCGCCACGTCTTTAGCTTGCGCTTCCATTCTTTTTCCGCCAACTCGGTCTTGCGGGCAGCCTCTTTGAGCTCCATCTCCTGGGGCGTCATCCACTGTCCTTGATACTGGACAAAGCCCTGGTCTTCGAAAAATTGCCGCTGGTCTTTCCAAAAGCCATCGACGCGCATGTGCCCCAACAGCCGGTGAGCCTCGGCGTGATTGGCGTCGAGCTCCAACACGCGTGCCAGATGCTGTTCTCGCTGCCGCGGCAGATTGTGCTCGCGGCACCAGCCGGCCATGGCCATCTGGCCCTCGACGGTGTCGGGATAGTCGCGGCGGGCTTTTTCGTATTTCTCTTCCGAGTCGCTTTGGCCTATGACCTCTTTGACCTGCGACTTGTCGAACGTCAGCTTGCCGCCGCTGGCGGTTTCGATCACGTATTTGTCGCGTGGCGATTGCTTAGGTCCCAGGAGCGTGCCTTCGATACGGCCGCCGCTTTGCAAGACGAGCACGTCCGCCAGCGCCAGCTCGCCGGCCGACGCGAGGCAACATACCATTACCAATGCCCGCCAGAATACGCGGCAAGTGCGCAGCATGTTTGTGTCCTCGCTTGTGCCCACCCTACCACGAGCGCCCCTACCACGATCGAATGCCCAACGATTATTATAGCTGGCTTCCGCCGGATCGAACAACCATATTGTGGTGCGGGCGTCACGCCGATCAGCACCGATCAGGATTAAACGGAGGTTTTTGCCATGAGCGAGACGGTTTGCCAGCATCGGGCACAGGCTCCGACGGTCCTGCAATGCGCCGTTATAACCGTAAGCGATACCCGCACCCCCGAAACCGACACCGGCGGTAAAGCAGTGGCCGACTATCTGACCGCGGCGGGACACACGGTCGTCGCCAGAGAAATCATCCCAGATGAACCCGACCGCATGCGTCCGCTGGTCACGTCGCTGGCCGAAAGAAGCGACGTCGACGTCGTCCTGCTCACCGGTGGCACGGGCATCGGCAGCCGCGACCAAACCTACGAAACGATCAGTTCTCTGTTGACCAAGCCGCTGCCGGGCTACGGCGAAATCTTTCGCTGGCTCAGTTTCGAAGACATCGGTCCGGCAGCCATGCTCAGCCGTGCGACGGGTGGCCTGATTGGACACGCCGTCGTGCTCACGATGCCCGGCTCTCCGGCCGCAGTGCGGCTGGCCATGGAAAAGCTCATCGTGCCCGAGATTGGTCACCTGGTGCGCGAAGCCAGGCGATAAGCAGCAAGAATCAAATACCCAATTGCACACTGACGTCGGGTACCTGCGCGCGGGTGTCTCGCCTGTGGCGAGTGGGAGGCGTGAGTCTGGTGTCAGCCTCCCGGAAGTGTCAAACTGGCATGCACAAACCGACCCTTCGCGGCCAAAAATGATGCCTGAGTTTATGCCGGATTTGTTCTGCTCCGCCCCCGCCGGGCTCGTCCCGGTGGAGCGCTGACTGACAGGCTAGAACAAACCCGATTTTTTTCCGT
>DASSFG010000122.1:0-10198 GCA_035694685.1 Pirellulales bacterium | reverse complement strand
GGCATTGTCCTTTCCGACCGCGAAGGGGTCATCATGCCGGTTCTTGGTCGCCGGCCGATGCATCAAAAGAAAGCGGCTCCGCCGCAAGTCAAAGCGGCGATAAATCGCCGCACTCCAAAGGGTTGCGCCTCGCGTGTAGGGTGGGACCAGCGAGCGAAGCGAGCGAAGCGAGCGCCGGCCCACCATCGGCGCGAATCAATGGTGGGCCGGCGCTCGCCAAGGCGAGTTTGCACCACCCTACAGTGCGACGCACCGCCAAAACCGAGCGGCGGCGCGGCTTGCACACCAGCCGGCCGCCGCCCGGAAAGCGACTGCCCCACTTTCACTCCTGTTGGTATGCGCGGCGGCCGATCCATCGACCACCCACCATCAGCCCTGTGCCGGCCAGGAACAGCCACTCGACGGCGCCACCGCCACCGCCGCCGCTACTTCCGCCTCCCGACCAGTTAAGCTCACGACCCGACGCTGGCGCGGGACCGGCAGTGCGCTGTCGTTCGGCCGCCGAGCGCTCGTTTTCGACGCGAGCCAGGTTGCGGCGTTCGATCGAAAATCGCTGGTAGGCGGCCTCGTTCTCCAACACCAGGAACGCCGTGTACGGCGTGACGATCGAATACTTCGTCCCCGCTTCGACGATCCGTCCCTTGAGATCGGCCGATTCACCCCGCTCTCGCACCTGGCTGAGCAGGCCGTCGATTTTTCGCCAGGCCCACATGCGTTCGATCTCCGGGTTGTCGGCATTGGCCTGGGGAAAGTCGAGCGTGGCCGTCAGTGTTTCGCGCTTGCCAAGCAGATCGCCGGCCAGCGTGAGCTTGGCTTCACCCGCGCCGCGGTAACGTCCGAACAAGGTCAATTGCTGGCCGCGGTAAAGGTTGGGTACCTGTTGCGGCCAAAGGTCGTCGATCTCGACGCCGTCGATTCGGAGCTTGAGGTTTTCGGCCACCGGCGACGCCAGCTTCATCTGCATCAACCCGATCTTGCGCGGCACTTCGTCCTGTCCCGAAAGATAGTCGGCCAGACCGCCGGTCTCGATGGCCAGCCGATCGAGCAAGGGGCGGTTGATCTCATTACCGATGCCGAAGGAAAAGACGCGCGTGCCCGCCGGTCCTCGTCGCACCGCCGCCAGCAAACCGCTGTGGTCGTTGACGTCGGTCGCCTGGCCGTCGCTGAGTAGCAGCACGGCGTTGCGGGCATTGGGCATCTGCATGGTCAGCGCCTGTTCGAGGGCCGGCACGATGTCAGTGCCTCCGCGGCCTTCCAAGGCGCCCAGGAAGTCGAGCGCCCGCTGACGGTTCTCTTCGTTCACCGGCAGCGGCTGCGCGGCCAGCGCAGTCGGGGCGATGTTGAAGGCAATGATGTTGAACGTGTCGCCTTCGCGCATTGCTTTGAGGCCCTCGAGCGCGGCTTGACGGGCCACGTCGAGCTTGCCGGCGGCGTTCATGCTGCCGGAGACATCGAGCACGTAGGTCACGTTGACTTGCTTGCGCGGTTCGTCGAACGCGGCGCCGGGCGTCACCAGCAGCATGAAGTAGCCGTCTTCGCCGGCCGTGCGCGACGTGACCAGGTCGAGGCCCATCCGCTCCCGCTCCAGCTCGTAGACCAGCACGAAGTCGCGGCCGAGATCGCCTTGCGCCTGCTCGATGCCTGCGCGGTAGCGGCCCGGTCCCATTTCGGCGGTCACCAGCGCCTCGCCGTGGCTGGGCGACCAGGTGCGCTTGAGCGGAATGGCGCTCTTCACGTCAACCAACAGCGACAACTCGCCGGTGGTTTTGCCGGCCGCCTCTTCCATTTCCAGGGGATAGACGTAGGTGCCGTAGCCGCTGTCATAGTCCACCGGCTGATAGTAGGTAATTTGCACTTGCTGCGTGCCACGGGCAGGCACCGGAAACACGCGCATCTCGAACGTCTTAAAATCGACCTGTTCGAGCAAGCCGGGGTCTTTGCGTTCCACGCGCGTTACCTGTTGATAAATCTGCCGTGCTTGCTGCCGTTCGAGCACTTCGCCGATCACCTCTTTGCCATTGATCCACATCGAGAAATTGGAGACGCTCGCTTCCCGCGGCACGGGGAACGTGTAGAGCGCCTCCAGCGGCTGAGCGGCGGAATTGCGAAACACCTGGGTGACCGTGGTCACCGCCACGCCGTTATTGATGCGCACGTCGACCTTTTGACTCTCGATCTCGAGCGACTGCTGCGTGCCCACCGGCGTCAGCAGTCCTGCCGCGCGCGCCTTGTTGGCCGTGAAAGCCCCGCAAAGCATCGTCAGCGCCGCCAGCGCGCAGCATGCGCCCTTGCCTGATCGTCTCATCGAACTTCTCCTTTCGCCGCGATCTTCCCGCGGCTTGAAAGACCAAATGTTTTGTCCCTAGAGACTCAGGCTCCGCCGGTCAAAGAATATAACGCGGCTGTTTTACCTCGTCGGAAAAGTCGGACCGGCTGGCTTTGCGACGAAGCGATTCCAATTGAGAGATAACTGTACGCATATGCATTTACTTTGACGGTGATGACCTTGGATCGGCAAACGGTCTCAGCGTCGCTCCGCGGCGGCCTGGTGGAAGTGCTCGGGTGAACACACATGGCCGCCGTAGCGTGGGCGGGAAAGATTCCGCCCTGCGGTGGCAAAAAAAAGCTAGAGTTCCCTGAAGACCCCAAAGACACACAATGACACTCCAACGGCGACAAAGTCGAACGGGCACTGCTGCCGCCGAGCTGGCGGTGATGTTGCCGTTCCTCACGTTCCTGTTTGTGATCACGGTCGATTTCGGGCGTGTTTTTTACTACTCGCAACTCATCGAAGACTGCGCGCGAAAAGGGGCGATCTACGCGTGTGACTCGACACTCGCTGCCCAATCTCCCTACACGAGCACCCAGGCCGCCGCGCTGGCCGATGCCGGCAGCCTGAGCCCACAACCGACGGTGACGTCGACCAACGGCACCGACAGCTCGGGCAATCCCTACGTGCAAGTGACCGTGTCTTGGACGTTCAAAACAGCCACCGCCTTTCCCCTGATTCCGAACACGATCAATTTGAGCCGCACGGTGCAGATGCGCGTCGCCCAGTAGGAAAAGTCAAAATGCAAAATGCAAAATTGCCAAGTGTCGCTGGCCGCCGAGTTCGCCGCGGCGCTGCCGCGCTGGAATTCGCCCTGACCGCGCCGGTGACCTTCATCATGATCATGGCGCCGATGGTCGGGGGCGTAGCGGTGTTTCAATATCAGCAGGTCGCTTATCTGGCCGAAGAGGCCGCGCGTTGGGCATCCGTGCATGGCACGCAATACGCGCAAACGACGGGCAATTCGGCTGCCACGGAGACCGACGTTTACAACCAGGTGATCGCGGCCAAGGCCGCCGGACTCAACCTCAACAACCTGACTTATTCGGTCACCTGGAACACCAGCAATTCGCCGACGAGCACCGTGAATAACAAGACCGTCGCCAACACGGTGACAGTCACGATCAACTATCAGTGGGCACCGAAGTTCATCACCAGCGGCGGCACGTTCACGCGCAGTTCCACGGCCACCATGTCCTTCTGACGATTTTGGATTTTAGATTTTGGATTTTGGATTTTGGATTCGACCATGAGTAACTCACCCGACAGAACGATCCGTAGGGAGGTGCTGGCCGGGCCTGGCTCGGTAGCTACCCGCCAGCGCAAATCCAAAATCCAAAATCCAAAATCCAAAATGTCTCGCCGCGGGGCGACGGTTGTGCTGGTGGCCGTGTGCTTGATCGCCATCGTAGGGGTGGTGGCGTTGGCGATCGACGGAGGCGTGCTGTTTGACAAGCGACGGTCGGTACAGGCCGCCGCCGACGCTGCGGCCTTGGCTGCGGCCGACGACTTGTTCAAAAACTACAACACCAACCAGGGAGTCGATAAGAACGGTACCGCCAAGGCCAGCGCGCTATCGACTGCAAAAGCGAACGGCTTTGATAACGGCGGTACGACCAACACCGTGACGGTGAACATTCCGCCCGCCAGCGGCTTCGCCGCTGGCCAGACCTGCTACGCCGAAGTCATCATTCAGTTCAATCAGCAGCGGAGTTTCAGCGCGATCTTCGGCGCGGGCACGGTGCCCGTGCAGGCCCGGGCGGTCGCCTACGGCCATCCGAGCCCGAACGGTATGTACATTCTGGATACCAAAGATCCTGATTCTCTCGACGTCACGGGGATCGTGACCGTGCAAAACAACTCCGGGATCCAAGTCAACTCTTCCGCGACCGGGGCGGCGCAGATCCACAACACAGGCAATCTTACTTGCGGCGGACTCAACGTCGTGGGAACGTTACAAATCCAGAGCCCTGGGTCCGTGAGCTACACCGGCGGCGGTTCGTTGAACCAGGGTGCCGGCGTCATTGCGGACCCACTCGCGAGCGTGCCCGAGCCGACGCCGTCGGGAACGAACTACGGAAGTCCGACCTACAACACCAGTACGACCATTTACCCGGGCATCTATAACGGCATTACGATCGGGCCGAGCGCCACCGTGACAATGTCACCCGGCATCTATTACATCGAAGGCAATGGGATCAAGTGGCAGGCGCCGCCGCCCAACCAACCGGGTGGAACGCTGCAAGGCAGCGGCGTGATGATCTACAACACCAGTGGCGATCATATCAATCCTCAGCCGGCGGGCATCATGAACCTGAGCGCACCAACCTCGGGCACGTACCAGGGCATCATCTGGTTTGAACCCCGTACGAGCAACGCGCAGCTCCACATCGAATCGACCCAGAGCATTACGCTGGCGGGCACGCTTTATTCTCAAGCCGGCTTTTGGGATATCCGCCCCGACGGCGCCAGCACCGTCTTTAACTTTGGCAGTTGCATTGCCTTTAAGGCCGAGTTTTGCGACGGCAACGACCAGAAAAGCAAGTCGAACGGCCAGATTAACTTTAATCCCAATAGCGGCGCACCATCGCAGCGACCCGCGCTCGTCGAGTGAGCTGGCACAAAGTGGTGCTTCGCCGTCGGGCCTCAACGTCGTTTTAGCGATCTCGCTTAGCTCCGGTTAAAACCTCGCTTCCCAAGCAACGGCCGGAGCATTTACAATCGACGGGTAACACGGCCGCCTGCACCGCCGCATCGCATTCAAGATGGACTCGACGCAACCGCTTGCCTGGGTCGATGGGTTGACCATTGGCCAGGTGCTCGACGAGACGACCCGCCGCTACGGCGATCGCGACGCCGTCGTCTTCCCTCAGCTCGGTTTCCGGCTCACCTATCGCCAACTGTCCGAGAAGGTCGATGAAGCCGCCCGCGGGATGCTGGCCCTCGGTCTCAAACGCGGCGATCATGTGGCCCTGTGGGCCACCAACGTGCCACAGTGGGTCATTTTGCAATTGGCGACTGCCCGATTGGGCATCGTGCTGGTCACGGTCAACCCCGCCTATCGAGCGTTTGAGCTGCGCTACGTGCTGGCCCAATGCGACGCCAAAGCACTGTTTCTCGTCGACCGTTTCAAATCATCGGATTATTTCGCCATGCTGGTGGAGGTCTGCCCGGATTTGAGTGCCGCGGAGCCGGGTCGGCTCACCGCTGCGGAATATCCCAACCTGCGTTGGGTAATTGCCCTGAAGGGCGATCCTCCGCACGGCACGATTTCCTGGGACGAAATGTGCCGCCGCGGCACTGTAGTCCGCGATGACGTCGCTGTTTTGCAAGCGGCCCTCTCGCCAAGCGACAAGATCAACATTCAGTACACGTCGGGCACCACCGGTTTCCCGAAAGCTGCCATGCTCAGCCATCGCAATCTGCTGCTCAACGGTTACTTTGTAGGCGACTGCCAGCGCTTCACCTCGCTCGATCGCGTGTGCGTGCCGGTGCCCTTCTATCATTGCTTTGGTTGCGTGTTGGGGAGCATCTGCTCGGTGATTTACGGCGCGGCGATGATCTTGCCCGCCGAATCGTTCAACCCCACCGCCACGCTCGACGCCATCGAGCGCGAAGGCGCCACGGCCCTGTACGGCGTGCCGACCATGTTCATCGCCCAACTGCAGGACGAAACGTTTGCCCGCCGCAATCTCTCCTCGCTGCGCACCGGCATCATGTCGGGCAGCCCTTGCCCCATCGAAGTGATGAAGCAGGTGGTCGATCGGATGGGCATCCGCGAGATCACGATTGCCTATGGTCAGACCGAAGCTTCGCCGGTGATCACGCAAACCCACGTCGACGACCCCTTGCAGTTGCGGGTCGAAACGGTGGGCCGGCCGTTGCCCGGCGTCGAGGTCAAGCTGTTTGAGCCGGGCAGCGGGCAGACGTTAGGCGACAACCAGCAGGGCGAACTGTGTTGTCGCGGCCACCTGGTGATGCTGGGCTATTACAAGAACCCACAAGCGACGGCCGCGGCCATTGACGCCGACGGCTGGTTGCACACCGGCGACCTGGCCTTGCGGCAGCCGAACGGTTGCTACCGGATTACCGGGCGGATCAAGGAGATGGTGATTCGCGGCGGCGAAAACATCTACCCGCGCGAGATCGAAGAGTTTTTGTTCAGCCATCCGGCCATCGAGCAGGTGGCGGTCTTCGGGGTGCCCGATCCCAAGTTTGTCGAGGAGCTGTGTGCTTGGGTGAAGCTCAAGAACGGCGCTACAGTCAGCGAAGACGAGCTACGGCGATTTTGCCGCTCGAAGCTGGCGCATTACAAGGTGCCGCGCTATTTTCGCTTTGTCAGCGAGTTCCCGCAGACCGTCACCGGCAAGCTGCAAAAGTTCAAGATGCGCGAACTGACCATTGCCGATCTCGGGCTGCGCGAGCAGGAGACGGCCTAGAGTGCCTCCTCAAATGCGGTAGAGTGCGACTGGCGTGCTCGAAATCGGCGTACTGTCCCGTTGGTCGTTGATGCCAGTTTTATTCCGCCACGACGGGGCTTGCCCGCGGCCAATTCAACTCACAGCGATATGAATCCTTGACTTCCAGGGCCAAGGGGCGCTAGCCTAGATAGAGAGTGTATCAAACAGGCATGCCTGCCATGACCCGATTTATCTTCGCCACCTTTGTCGTGTCACTCGCGATCGCGGCGCACAGCCGCGCTCATGCCCAGGAGCGAACTAGCTCGCCGCGCTGGGTAAACGAATACGACGCCCAAGTATTGGTCGGCGCACCGATCACCCAACCGGCCGTGCTTCGCAACTATGGGCCGGTCGACCTCGGCGGTGGAGGCACACGCGTTGGCAACGGCGACGAACCGGCCATCGACACCACGCTCTACGCGAATTACTACAACCCGTCGTTCGTCGGCTACCGCGGCTTTACCGGCAACTATGCATCCTACGGCGGCATGGGCTATGGCGGGCATCCGCTGGGTTTGTCCAACAGTCCGGCTTACCTCTATCGCTCGCGATATCTCTACCCCTATCGCTACTACCCGCCCGGAACAGGCTTTTCGATCTACAACCCATACTTCCCCTCCAACAACACCTTTTACGGCGGCTATGCCAGCCCGTACTGGACCGGCTATGGAGGCTTTGGCTTCCCGTATCACTTTGGCGCCTTTGGCTCGGGCGGCGCCGGCTACACGTTCGGCGGCTTCGGCCAGCCGTATCGCTACGGCGTCTTCGGCTATCCGTACCCAGGTTTGTTCAGCCTTCCCTACAGCTACATGCCTAGCGCCGCGTACTTCATGTATCCGGGACTGGGCGGCCTCTATTTTCCGCCGGGTTTCGCAGGTTTCCCAGGCTACTTTGGCTACTCCAGCTACGGGCTGCCGCTCAATTCTCCCAACTACGCCGGCGCCCTTTATTGGTAGCAATCACGCTGGCGGTTCTTCATCGCTTGGTCGATAAGACCTACATGGTATCGCGCATCAAGCGCTCTCCTGCTGACGCCCGACGCCTGACGCCTGACGCCTACCAGCTTATGCTTGCTCGACGAACCATCTTTTTTGCCGCGGCATTTCTGCTCGCCGACGCCGCTTTCGCACTGGCGGGACTGCCGCATTGGCATCGGCGGCGCCAGGTGCCTTATCCGAGCGACACCTACGCACCTCAAATGCGGCACTACAACGTGATCGATCCGGTCGTGGTGGGCACTCCGCCTCAAAGGAAACATTCGCTGCTGAAAAACGAGCCGGCGGCAGGCCAGGTCCTGTGGCGGCAGCACGTTGAGCCAGTGCCGAATTATCCCTGGGGTTGGTTCGGCGCCCGGCGGCACGTCGACAACGCCGAGCACATCCGCTATTACGGCGATGCGCACGATTGGAGCTACCTCCGCGGCGATTAGGTTCCCGCAGACGTTTTAACAACCGTTTGCCGTCGTCTGGAGTATGATAAACCGCAATCGAGTTTCTGGTCTGGTTCTCCAATCGCCACAAGCGCTCTCTGCGGCGCAGTCGCTCATCGCTCGCCCCAGCGAAGCACTGGCGGCCAAGGCAGTGGGCAACGGCGAATCGTAGGTTTCACGGCTCGATGACGGCCGCGGTCAATCACCTCATCTATTGCAGGGCGTTGCAGTCCGCCTGGCGAACGTCCGTACTTCCAGTGCGGGCATCCGTGTATTAGGATACTTATGGTATGAAACAGGGGCACGCAATGAGTTCATGCGGCACCGGGCGATGAAACGCATCGACTTAAAGAGCCACGAAGAAGTAATCCAGCAGTTTTTCCTTGCGCTGCCGCCGGACCCTGAAGGTTCGGTCGTTGAGCTGAACGGAAAAGCCGTGGCCCGAATCACGCCGCTCAATGCCGTTGCCGCCGAGAAGTGCGAAGACGGCACCGCCTGGAGCGACCTAAAAAACGCCCGACGCTGCGAGTTGGTCGACCGCGAAATCGAAGGAACGCTGCTTCCCCATGAGGTCGTCGAGCTGGCCCTGCTCCAGCAGCAGATGCTTACCGAGCGTCGCCGGCTGGCGCCGGTGGCCCTCAACGATCTTCGCCGCCTTCACCAGGAGCTTTTAGCCAAGGCCGAGCTCGCGGGCAACGGCAACCAATGAGCGCGTTTCGCTACCCGGCGGCGCCTCATGCTCGCCGCCACGGGCCGCAAGGCTATGCCGATGCGGAAAGCTACCGGCCTTGGCTTCGAGACGAGTTCGCCTTTCGTTGCGTATATTGTCTTTTTCGAGAGCAATGGAGACGTGTCAAAGCCGCCTTTACTCTCGACCATTTTATTCCGGTGTCGATCGCCCCAAGGAAAGACCGGATCTACGATAATCTGCTCTATGCCTGCGCGGCGTGCAATGCTGCCAAGGGAAGTGCGCTGCTTCCCGATCCCACCCAGGTGTTCACGGCCGACTCGGTTTCCGTTGACGACGACGGGCAAATTGTCGGCATGACCCAAGAGTCGCGCCGGCTTATCCGGCTTCTTGGACTGGATGGTGGCGAGGAGACCGAGGCGCGCCTGCTGTGGATCGGCATCATTGCTTTAGCCGAGCGATATGAGCCCGAGCTTTATCAGCGGTTGGTTGGTTTTCCCGAAGATCTGCCTGATTTGAGCCGCCTTCGTCCGCCTAGAGGCAACTCGCGCCCAGCCGGCGTTCAGACGAGCTATTATGCTAAAAGGGGCGACGGAACGTTGCCGGCCGTCTATTGAAATAGCGCCGGAGCGCGTCGGGTTGGGGTCTATACTGGGTTCGCCATCGCGTGTTGGTCCTTGCCCACGCCCGCGACATGACCTTTTCTGCGGTCGTTGACCCGGAAGTCTTTCGGCCAGCGGGGGCTCGCAAGCGTGCGTGAGGGAGAGCATGAATGAAGACGATTGATTGGAGTGATTGCCCTGTTGTCGAACGTTCAGCGCAGAAGGTGTACCTCACGCCTCATTGGGCGCCGCGAGGCGGCGGCCCACGAGGCGTGGGAAGGAATCGTCTCACGCGACGGTTACTGACGGTCAATCATGCGCTCGACCGAGGTAAACTCGGTCGGGGCGGCGATGCGGCCCTCAAACTGGCGCGTCACGGTTCAACCAAGGCACGCGATCAAAGTCGTCGTCGTGAGTGGCAAGATTGGTCAGGCCATAATGCTGCATGACGGCGACAATCATCGCATCGCCGCTAAGTAAGCCGTATTGTTGGCTCACCAGCGCCGTCGCCGACGGCCACGGCACAAGGCCAGCTGAGCGGCGGTTGCGTCGATTTTGGATTGCGCGAGTCACCACTTGAGGCGTTTTTCCAAAAGTGTGTTTTGGAGCGCGATGCTCGTGGCGGCGCAACCTATCGCTCACTAAGGAGTTACGGCACAAACGAGCCGCGCGCTCGAGCGGTGTTTTTTT
>DASSFG010000121.1:0-5910 GCA_035694685.1 Pirellulales bacterium | reverse complement strand
TACTGCCAGTGAGAAGTCGGTGGTACCAAAAGGCGTCCTAATAGGCTTAGCGAGCGGTGCGGTGCTGCTGCCCGTGGCAATCACGCTCGTTTTGGCCACGGGTTTCTTATTCGCCGGCTTGCAAGACACAGGTGCGGCGAGGGTATTGAACGGGGTCGGACTGGCGCTAGGTTTGACGTGGGCGATCGATCTGATTGCTTTGGTTATCATGTTGGGTTTCGACGCGGCCCGGCGTGCGGAGCTTGATCCCAAGGAACCTGACGAGGGCGAGTGAGTCTAGCAAGCCACTCTCCGACAAGCCCGTCACCTGTAAGGTCCGCGCGGTTGCTATGGCGTCGGTGGAGCGGGCGCATAGAATGATTGCAGACACGAATCTTTCGTTTTTTGGCGCCCGGCTGACGGGCGCACGAGGCCCTTTATGTCGTCGAGAACGGTGCCCACCAGCGAACCGGTAGTTTCCGCCACCGAAGAGCACATTGAAATTGATTTGAAAGATCCGGCTTTTGCCGCCTTCCTGGCTTGGTTGATGCCCGGACTCGGCCACTGGTATCAAGGCCGGACGCACAAGGCGGTGATCTTTTTCGTCTGTGTATTTGGCACGTTCGTCTATGGCCTGTACCTGGGCGAAGGGCGCGTGGTCTACGCCTCCTGGCGCGACAACGACCACCGTCTGTTCTATCTCTGCCAGGTTGGGGTGGGCCTGCCGGCGCTGCCGGCCCTGATCCAAGCGAGACGGGAGCAGCCCGTCCAATTTCCGATTTACAAAGACTTCATGGCGCCTCCGAAGATCGTCGGCGCCGGGCCCAACGACCCCGACTCGCTCGACGGCCTGCAGAAGCGGCTCAGCCACTTCTGGGAGATGGGCACGGTCTATACGGCGATTGCCGGGCTGCTGAACATTCTGGTCATTTATGACGCCTGGGGAGGGCCGGCCTATTCGATTGCCGGTAAGAAGGAGGACGACGAAAAGCCGGACTCCGGCGGCGAGAAGGAGGACAAACCATGACGTCGGCCGCGACCATCGCTTACCTGCTGTTTGCCGTCCGCGTGAACGATCTCTGGTATGCACTGCCCTTAATTGTGGTGGTCAGCCTGGTGTATTCGGCGACGCGTCATGAATTGCCCCAGCCGATCGTTTCGGGGGCGGTCCGCATGGCCGCCTGGATCTGCGGCTTTATGGCCATCGGGTTCGCCGTCTTGTTCGCCGTTTCGTCGATGTTGTAGTTGTAGGCGGGCACTGCCCACCTTCAGCGAACGCATCAAGGATCATATCACCTTCAAAATGGTTTGACGCTACCGGGAGGCTGACGCCTCCCGCTCGCCGCAGGCGAGCGGCACACGTCAGTGTGCCGGTACTACGTGAAGTCAGGAGCCGCTTGGCGCTACAGCGCGACGTGGGTTCGCAGACACTACCGGGAGGCTGACGCCTCCCGCTCGCCACAGGCGAGCGGCACGCTTCAGTGTGCCGGTAATTACTAATCGTCGACGGTTAGATCGCCCCAGCCGGCAGTTTGTCTTCCGCAGCCTCGCTCCGCCATTCTGCCTTGTTGGAGACAGCCGCCTTACCTGCGTTGCGCCACAGTTCGCGGATGGAGGCGGTCAGGCTCGGGCTCTCGGTCTGGCGATAGGGTGAATCGCTGGGCAATTGCGCCATCAACCGGCGATGCGCTTCGGGCAGCGAGTGATACGGCATCGAGGGAAACAGATGGTGCAAGGCGTGGAAACGCAAGCCGACCGGCGCCCAGAGCTCACCCAAGAGCGGCCGCCGCGGATAGTTGACCGAATCGAGCAGTTGGTCGACGAACGTGAGCGGCTCGCCTCGATGCCGAAAACGATGAGCGCCCAGCGTGCGGATGTTATTGAGCATCAGGATCACCACGGCGGTCAAATAAAGATGTGCGAGCAGGCTCAGCGGCAGCGCGCCTCGGGCGAACCGAATCGTGGCGGCCAAGGCAAAAAGAAAACAGCCGGCCTCCTGCAAACGCCAAACTCGCAGCTCAAAATGGGTGGGCAGTGGGCGTACATAACCGGGATCCATCACCATGCTCGACGCCCGGCGCTGCACCCATCGCCGCAGACCAGGGCTGACCCAAGCCAGCGGCGTTAGGATGAGAAACCGCACGATGGCCAACGCCGGTATCACGAAGGGCTGCAAAAGGTATTTCAAGATCTCGCGTCGCGGCTGGGTGGCCAGCGGCAAGTATTCACCGTCGTCGGGTGTGCCGTAGTGCTTGCGCGCATGGTGGGCCAAATGTGTGTAATACAAAAACGACGGCATGAAGAACGGTATACCGCAGAACAGGTTCCAGACGATGCGAAAGCCGCGAAACGACTGGTCGCGAAAGTGAATCAACTCGTGAATGAACAACGCGGCGCGGTAGTAGGCCAGGCAGGCGACGAGTGCCAGCAGCAACTGCTGCGGAGAAAACAGCGGCAGTTGCCGCGACCCGAAAAAGCACGCCACGCCAATCCCCAGACTCAGTAAGAAGTCGGTCCAGTAAATGGCTGCCTTCGGCTCAAACAGGTCGCGGACGATAGACCGCGCTTCGCGGATCGAAAACTTGGCTTCTGTGCTGCAAAACTGGTTATCAGGCATGGTTCTGCGTGACGCTTAGCGGCGTTCTGTGGCGGGCCGGCACAATGCAGACGCGTTCCGTCCCCGCTGCTTGCCGTTGGTAGACCTGACCGGAGATACCTTGTTTCTGGCATTCCCGAGTCTGGGGGGCATCCATACTCGTCCTAAAAGATATGCAAGTGCTGTCGCCACGGCAAGCGATTCCCCCCACCTGTCTTGCCCCATCTAGCGAGGCCGACGGCAGAGAGAACCGCGCTTGGTTGCTGTTCGTCTTGTGAGGCGATGACCGGTTGACTAGCATAGGTCCGTACCGCACAAGACGTTCCGTTGCACAATGTTGTTAGGGCAAAACCCTGTCCGCGACTTTTCCAGCGCCGAAATCAAGCATGTCGTCGGTCCCTGAAGTGGTTATCACAGGCGTCGGAGTCGTCAGCCCTATCGGCATCGGCACCTCGGCGTTCTGGAGATCAATCGAGGGGCGGTCGTGCGGAATACGTCGGATAACTGCCTTCGATACGTCGGGGGTGGGCATTCATTATGGCGGCGAGGTGCTCGACTTTGACGCCAAAGACTATGTCAAGCCGCGCAAAAGTCTGAAGGTGATGTCGCGCGACATACAACTGGGGGTGGTGGCCGCCAGCATGGCCAGCGAAATGGCCGGCATCAAGCCCGAGACCGTTCCGCCCGAGCGTATGGGCGTGGTCTTCGGGGCGGACATGATCAACTGCGATCCGCACGATGTAACCAACACCTACCGTCGCTGCGTGGTTGACGGCAGATTCGACTTCCGCCAGTGGGCGTCGGCGGCAATGGAAGACATCTATCCGCTGTGGATGCTCAAGTACCTGCCGAACATGGTGGCCTGTCACATTGCCATTTCGCACGACGCGCGGGGACCTAACAATACGCACTCTTTGCGAGAATCCTCCAGCTTGATGGCCCTGGGCGAGGCGGCGCGGGTGATCGAACGCGGGCATGCCGACGTCATGATTAGCGGGGGCACCGGCTCCTGCGTTCATCCCTTGATGTGGGCCCGCAGCACGTTGCTGCCGGTCACGCGCCGCGACGACGCGCCCGAAAACCTCTTGCGTCCGTTCGATGCCGACCGCGACGGCTGCCTGCGGGGCGAGGGCGCCGCGGCCCTGGTTCTGGAGAGGCGAGAGCACGCCGAAGCCCGAGGAGCCAAGATCATGGGCCGCATCGTCGGCTGCGGCACGTCGTATGAGCCTATCGAGGCTGGCCGACCGCTGGAAGGCGGCGGGATTCGGCGCGCGATCGTGGCGGCGTTGCGCTCGTCGAACCTTCATCCCGACGACGTCGGCCACGTCAACGCTCACGGCCTGAGCACCGTCGAAGACGATCGCGCCGAGGCACAGGCCATCCGCGCCGAGTTAGGCGACGTGCCGGTTACCGCGCCCAAGAGTTTTTTCGGCAACCTCGGCTCGGGCACCGGGGCGGTCGAGTTGCTGGCGAGCTTGCTCGCCTTCGAGCACGGGCGTGTGCCGGTCACACTCAACTACGAACGACCCGATCCAGCGTGTCCCATCAACGTGGTGCATGGCGAACCGCTCAGCGGCGTCAAACCGACCGCACTGCTCCTGAATCACTCGATGATGGGCCATGCCGTGGCGATGATCATCGCCGGCTCCTAGCGTTGTACCTCAGGTTGTGACATCGCTTCCAACAGCCGATCGACGAGCGCACCGAGCGTCAGCTTGGAAAGCCGTTCAATTTCCGAGTCCGGTAGGCTGTCCGCTGGCAAACCGAGTTCTTCCATCGCGTCCTGCACAACATCATGAAATTCCCCGTCATCGTCGAAGAAAACGGTATCAATGGCGTCCTCGGGTATAAATCTGTCGTTTGGCCAATCAAGCGCGGCGTGGATTAAGCGCCGGATAAGCCGCCCCACATGAACACGCCGATCAGTTCCCATCCACGCCATATCGACGTCGTCGGGCCGTGCAATGAGCTGTTCGGCCAGGTGCTTCCGAGTAGGACGTAACCGCTCGCGAGCGATCTCCGCCGCAACTATCCAGCCAAGAATCGGAAGAAACATTAGCAGTGTTTCAACGAATCCAGGTGGCGGAACGCCTCCGCGAGGGTATTCGAGCGGCTTTATATCTAGTTGAGCGGCATTAGCTCGTCCGTGGTCCATGTGACACGGCTCACCGGCCTCATAAGTCAGTTTTGACCATTGCCATTCGGTTGTGCGTATTCCGCATGCGCGCATTGGGGATCACCCAGCCTGAACGCTATGCTTGCATGTCGGGCGTTTCGCGCTTCGACTGCCAAATGGCCCAGGCGAGGCCTAAGGCCGAAATGGCGATCGCCCCCCAAAACATGCCGTCGTGGGCGCGGGCTCCGCTGGGAAAGTGCATTTCTCGCCAGGTGTCGCCCATGCGGTCGATCAACTCGCTGTCGTAGGGCAGGATCAGCCCGATGATCAGCAGGCTGACCATGTTCATCACCTTGATCAGTGGGTTGATGGCCGGCCCGGCCGTGTCTTTGAGAGGGTCGCCCACCGTATCGCCCGTAATGGCCGCCTTGTGCTTCTCGCTTCCCTTGCCCGTGTTGGCCTCCGTGTTTTTCGGTTCGTCTTCAATGGTCTTCTTGGCGTTGTCCCAGGCGCCGCCGGCATTCGCCATAAACACCGCCAGAAGCTGACCGGAGACGATCATACCGGCCAAGAAACCAGCCAAGGCAATCGTTCCCAAGCCGAAGCCCACCAGCATTGGCACCAAAATGGCCAAGAGCGCCGGGCCGACCAACTCCTTCTGGGCGGCCGTGGTGCAGATATCGACGACGCGGCCGTAATCGGGCTTCTTGGTGCCTTCCCATATCGCCTTGTCGCGAAACTGAATGCGGCACTCCTTGACAATCAGGTAAGCCGCGCGGCCGACGGCGCGGATGGTCATTGAGCTGAACAAGAACGGCACCGCGCCGCCAATCAGCATGCCGATAAACAGCTTCGGGTTCGAGATGGTCAGCAGGTTGGCCACCGCGGTGTAGACGTCGCCGCCGATGATTTCCGACTCGCCCGCGCCGCCCGAACCGACCGACACGATAAAGCTGTTGAACAGCGATACCGCGGCGATCACCGCCGAGCCGATGGCGATGCCCTTGGTGATGGCCTTGGTGGTGTTTCCCACGGCGTCGAGATCGGCCAGTATCTGCCGGGCCTCCTTGTAGCTTTTTTCGCCCATCGCCTGGGCGTCGTAACCCATTTCTCCGATGCCATTGGCGTTGTCGGCCACCGGACCGAACACGTCCATTGAAATGGTGTTGCCCGTCAGCGTGAGCATACCGATACCGCACATGGCCACGCCGAAGGCCAC
>DASSFG010000120.1:0-4636 GCA_035694685.1 Pirellulales bacterium | reverse complement strand
CATTAGGCCAAACACCAAAGCTCTCCCAATACTTTTTCTGGAACTTAGCCCTGGCAGGGCATTTACATTTCGCCTTTTGTTGCTTCGTTAGATCCGAGCACCGCCGCACTTCGCCGTACAACTTTACTTCCTGAATGAGGTAACCGGCGCACGGAGCACCACCCTTTATCGAGAAGGAAAGAAGGACTGAAAATGGTCCTCCGCAGTGATCAGGAACGCCGCGGAGGTCTTCCTCCTCAGTGACGACGATCTCTGCAAGCCCGGACGGGTCGACCGCGCCTGTCGGGTTACCGCTCACATAGGTGTAAGCGCCGGCGCCCCGCCCTGGAGCGAATACGGGATCTCGCGATAGCCATGCCGCAAGCGCCGGATGGTAGATTCGCCTGCGAACAACATACAAGCCAACGGCGTCGTCCCACATGTATCCCGCTTGGAGATGACACCAGTCATAAAACGAAGTCCCACGACCAACAAAGCCCGCTGTTAGGAAGGTTGGCGACCCGTAGGGCGCATAGGAATACCGCTCCAGAATATCGCCAGAATCGTCGCAAAGGCAAGTTATACTCCAGTTGGGTTCGTGCAGAGCATAGAGCCGCTGGCTATTATTTTCTCTTAGAAGGAGGCCATCAATATACCTGATGCCCCATACGAATTGCCGGTCGGCCGTCGTTGCCGCCCCGAGCCGTTCTTCCAAATCCTGCCAATCTGAGGAGTAATGGTAATGCCGCGTGATACCAGAAGCGAGCTTCGTGACGCGGCGGTTCTGGCCATCAAAGGCGTTCTGCTGTATTTGCGAGCCGTTGCTAAATAGTGATTTGAGTCGATTCCACGCATCGAAAATCGCAGCATCGGCCACGGACGGTGCGGCAGGCTGGGACAATTGCACGACGTTTCCAGCGGCGTCGTACGCCGGCTGCGCCCAACCGCCACCGACAACGGCCGTGATTTCGTTGGATTTGCTGGCGGTTCTGGCTTGCTGCAGGTCCCACGTCGATCCGGTATTGCTCTCCCAGAATTGTTGCCAATTGCCGGTGGCATCGAGACCCCAGGCTTGAGCGAAGTTGAGCGTGCCGCTTGCGATGCCGGTGTTAGTGCCGTTGAGCTGGCCACGCTGCATTAAGGCCAAGCGATATAGGCCGTCGTAAGCATACAGCTCATCCAGGTAGATGCCGGCGCCTTCGGCGGTGGTGTTCTTGCGCCAGAGGCGGTTCGAGGCGCGATCGTAACCGTGCTGGATGCGGTCGAGATCGGCGCTCGATGACGCGCCGCCCGAAGACGAAGAGCTGCTAGACGACGAACTCGCAGTGCTAAACCAGCGGTTGTCGACCACGCGATTGAACTGGTCGAGACCCGTGTACGGGTCGATTCCGGAGCCGTTGATGAGCGACCAGGCGATCTGTGGCTCGGGCGACGATTGCTCGACGAACGTGTTCGCGCCGATGCGCGTATAATCGGCAAGGTGCGTGACGCCATCGTTATCGATCAGGCTAGCGATGCGGCTCAGAGAATCGTCGATGCCGCCGGACGTGCCGAAGTCGTAATGCAACACGCGGCCGTTCGGGTAGACAAGTGCGGTGGGCCGAATGGTGTTGGTTGAGCCATCGGCATATTCGTATTGCACGTTGACCGACGTCGAAATGTTCACGGCGCCCGAATGCTCCTGGTATTCCGTGACGAGCTGCTCGAACGAATTATAGACCCGCTCGACGTCGTTCACAACGACGCCTTGCCCGACGACGGGGCTGGAATAGCTGGTGACGTTTTGCAGTAGCCCGCGAACCTCGTAGGTGCGGCCGATCCGCTGCACTGTGCCGTCGACACCGCTCGGGATGCCGCTGCTACTCGAAGAGGACGAGCTGCTGCTGGACGACCCGAGAGAAATGACGGCGTCCTGAGTCTGGCGGCCCAAGGGATCGAAGCTGTAGGCGTGAATGACTAACCGCTGGTCAGTGAACTGCTTCACTTGGCTCTGGCGGTTGACGAGATAGGTGACGATGCCGCCGTCGGGATAGACAACGGAGGCCAAAACGTCGTTACGCGCCACGTCCGAAGTCGGTAGCGAGATGCCATACAGGTACATCGTGGTTTGATTGCCCGTCGCTGCGTTTACCGCGGTGAGCGAGGCGATTTGGCTATCGGCCGTGTACGACCAGAAGGTCGTGTTGTTCTGGTCATCCGATGTCGGAAGACCGCTCGAGGAGCTGCTGCTCGACGAACTACTCGGCTGAACGTTGAGCACCAGTTCGATGCGGCGACCCGAGTCGTCAAAGGTCGTTTGGTCGAGGCGGCCGGCGGGGTCGATCGTTTCGTAGGCTTCGCCGCGAGGGTTTTCAACGGTCGTCGTGACGAGAACCGTATCGGCGCCGGCCGGGATGGTTGTAGGCCGCGATAAAGTCACGTCGCCGTTGGTGCCG
Organism: Pirellulales bacterium; assembly: GCA_035694685.1. Lineage (GTDB taxonomy): Bacteria > Planctomycetota > Planctomycetia > Pirellulales > JAICIG01 > DASSFG01. The sequence goes on along the minus strand of DASSFG010000120.1, from coordinate 2,222 downwards.
TAGTTGGCGCTGGCTTGTTCTCGGCCAACGGGGTCCGCGTAGCTGGCGACATAGGTCACACGGGCCACGGGCTGGGCGCCGCCGGGAGTTGACAGCGGGCCCGTGCCCGTGGCATCGTGATAACGCTGACGGAAGGTCGTTTGGATAGCGTTGCTGGCGGGGTCGAAGAGGGTTTCGGTTTGCTCGACGATGATGTCGGAGGTGGGGTCGTTGGGTAGACCGGAGCCCACACCTCCCTCTCCCGTCCACGGAACGGCACTGAGGGCGTCGCCCTCCGGAACGGCACTTAGGCCGCTCCCTACAGAGGAGGAGGAAGAGCTCGACGATCCTGCCGGCGTGTAGCCGAAGTATTGAACCGTCTGGCGGCCGGCGCCGTCGATGACCGTCTTGGTGAAAGCGCTGGAGCCGGAGGGCAAACTTTTGATGACGTTGCTGGCGGGGTCAAACCAGGTGTTGTCGGTCAGGCTGTTGCCGACGGTGCCGGTCGATGGATCGACGGCGAAGCGGATGGTTTGGTATACGCGACTGCGGTCGTCAAACAAGGTTTTTGAGCGGCGGATTAGGTAGTTGGTCGCCTGAGAGTATTGATCGACTTGAATCGCGCGATTCAGGTTGTCGAGCGTGACGACCTGAAACCAATCTTGGGCGGCCGTGACGTGCACTTGGCGATCGCGCCAGTCGAAGGCGAATTCGGTCTGGCGAGAGGTGGTGGAATCGACGTGCTGGATTTCGGCGGTACGATTGCCGTCGAGACTGGCGAGGCCGCCATCGTACTGGTACTCGGTGACGAGCACCATGTTGTTGCCCGGCGTGCCGCTGCCGGTCGGGTCGCTCCAGGTCGCGCCCGTGTCGTTCGTGCCTACCCAGACGCTGATCGGCAGATCGCGGGCATCGAAAACTGCACGCTGAATTGTTCCGCCTGGCGAAACCGTGCGGTTGCGACGGTTCAAAAAGTCGTACCCGAAGTCGGTCTCGTTATAGTGTACGCCTTCCACGCCAACGCCGCTGCTGGGGATCGCGTAGTAGACGCGCGTGCTGGCGAGTTTGCAGCAATCGGTATATTGGTTGGTCGTCCAACGGCAATAGCTTGACTGGGGAAACGAATCGGTAGCAGAGAGCGGACCAGAAGACAGGACGCCCTCACCCCAGCCCTCTCCCGGAGGGAGAGGGAGCGTGGAGCGGATGGCCGAGATCTGGTCGGTCACGCGGCCGATCTCGTCCGTGATGGTGATGGAGACGGGGTTGACGAGGACAAAGTCATACGGAACGGCACCGAGTCCCTTCCCTACAGAGGAACTGGAGGAACTGCTGCTCGAGGCTTCCGTGGCGTAGCCTTGGCCGGTCCAGATTTGGAACTCGCCGTCTTGATAGATGGTCCAGGTGGCGCGGCGGATGGAGGTGGCGACGCCCGAAATGTCGATCTCGTGCCAGGGGCCGAGCGTTTGCACCGCGCGGCCGAGAGTGTCGACCGTGATGTCGGTGATCAGGTTCAAGCCGCCGCCCGAAGGCGTACTCCAGCCCGCCGGCGGCGTCGGCTGGCCCGGCGTGGCCGTGTTGAAATCGGCGATGGTTTGAATCACCGCGCCGGTGGTGACGTCATAGCCTTGATAGTGGATGAAGCCGCGCTCGTCGAGCAGCCATACCTGGTTGCCGTAGATGTCAAAGACTTCCGTCCGAGTGTCGGCCACGCCCGAGCCGTTTTGCGAAGTGCCGACCACGGGCAACGTGGTGGTCTTCGATTGCACTTGCAGCGTGCCGGGATAGAGCGTGTAGGCGTAACTGGTGATGATCTCGTAAAGCTGGTAGGGATCGACGGTGATGTCGTCCTGGAATTGGATGGACTGGGTAAGAAGGTACACGGCCCCGCCGGAAGTCTCACGACATCACGGCGGAGCGCGATGGCTACCGTACGTCGGAAAGGTGGAGGACGTCACAGATTTGAGGACGAAACCGCAACGGGTGAGTAGATGGCTTGTTGAAGGGCCTGCCAGGCGAGGAGGCAGCAGCGCTGGCGAAGCGGCATGAGGGGCGGGCCGAAGACGGTGAGCATGTCGGCGGCGGAGAAGAGTTTGATGTCGGACAGGGGGCGGCTTTCGACGTGCTCGACGAGCATCGAGGCGGCGGCCTGGCTGATGCGACAGCCGACGCCCGTGAAATAGGCGTGATGGATGATGTTGTCTTCGATGGTTAGTTCAATGTGCACGACATCGCCGCAGGCGGGA
>DASSFG010000119.1:0-2211 GCA_035694685.1 Pirellulales bacterium | reverse complement strand
ATTCGGTAGCCATCGCCGTCGAGCCTGCCGACCACTTGCGCGTCGAGGGGCGTGCGGTCGGGGAAACCACCGAGTTGTCGTAAGAAAAACTCCTTTCGCTCCTGCTGCCACCGCCGGCAGTCTTCCGGCGCCGCCAACCGCTCGAACTTTTCTCGCCTTTCCTTAAACGCGCCCCGTGCGAGCTCGTGCAGGGCATGATAGACCATTTTTGATGCGGGCGGACCGTCGCCGCCTTGTTTCAAGACGGTTAAATCTTCAGTAGTGCTCCTCAGTGCGGCGAGTAGCACGGACACCATCAACCGGGCGATCTCTTCGTGGCCGGCCGGATTGGGATGGCAACCATCGATGGTCCACGCTTGCAGATCCTGCCCGTTCTTCTCGGCATCGATCCAGTGAGCAAAATGATCCACGAGCGGGACACGCAACTCACGGGCAACCTGACGGCACGTTTCCATAAACGGGCCCAATCGCAAGTTGGGGCTTTCTCCCAAGCCGTCTTTGGCCGTAGCGGCCCAACGTGGCTCCGTCATGAGAACCGGTTCGATGCCTCGCTCACGAAGCCTGACGACGAGTGCCTTCAAGTTCTCGCCAAACTGGTCGCGCGTGATGCGGCTGTCGCGGGCACCCTGGTCGACGTAGCTATCGTTGGTGCCATACATGATAGTCACGACATTGGGGCGGCGCTCGATAACCGCGTCGAGCCTTATCAGCGCCTGGTCTGTCCGCTCACCGCCGATACCAAGATTCACGACCTCCGCCGCGGTGCCTTCCACGGACAGCCGTTTTTCGACGATCGCGGAAAACGTTTGCTCTGGTTCAACGCCCTGCCGCACTCCTTTGGTAATCGAATCTCCCAAAGTAACGATGACCGGCCTGGTGTCGTCGGATGTTGCCGTTTCCGCTAGTGCAAGTAAGAAGAAGAGAAACAGAGAAAAGGCAAGTCGCATCGTGAATCCTCGGTGGGCGGAACGCGTCCGCATTGTACTCCGAGCATGGGAACGTCGAAATGGAGCGGCTGGGCGACACTCTTGTTGACCTGCTCGTAGTGCGTTCAATGACCGCGCGAATGGGCACAGCGGGGCTATTGGAACGACAGCTTGGAAGGGAAACGCCGCGAAACTAGCTGCTCTGTTACGGTCGTTGTTAATCTTCCCCGTCTACCGTCTACTTGTTCTCCTCCTCCAACAATTCTTCAATCTCGGCAGGCGGGGCGAGCGAGTCTTTGTATACCGATACTACCCTGCCTTCGCGATCGATCAGCAAACAAGCTGAGAAGCCGATGCCGTAGCGTTCGGCGGTTTTGCCGTCGTCGATCAGCACAGGGAACGTGATGCGCTCGTCGGCCAGTTTCTTCTCGACCTCGTCGCGAGGATGGTTCGCGTGTACGCCGATCACAGCGAGCCCTTGTTTGCTATATGTCTCCTCGAAACCCAAGAGCGGCGGAACCAGCGGCAAGAAAGACGCCTGCTTGAGATCAAACAACACCAAGAGTACCGGCTTGCCGCGGAGATCCTGCCACCTGGGCGGCTTTTCGGCGTTCAGCCAACTCTCGCCCGATGGTTCCGGCACGGGCAATCCGCCGAGTTTCTTCATTGCCAGTCGAGCGGCGAGCGCGGGATCGCGCTGGGCCTGGGCTTCAAGCGCGTAAGGGAGCCGCCAGGCATCGAGCTTCTGAGCATACAGTAGGTCGCCATCGTCAAGCACGAACCACTCGCCGCAGGTGGCGCGCGGCAATTCAGCGCTGCCCGAAAAACCCACACCGCCGTGCAGATCGACGTGTGTCAGACGTACCAGGCAATCGGCGTTGAGGGTGCGCTCGAAGCGACCATTGATTGTGCGCGCGGCGGCTTGCGGACTTGACACGACGGTGATCCAGGACTTCGTCACTTGTCCTGAAAGTGTCACGGCACGGCTGGCGCCCATACCGCCGAAGCTGTTCGCGTCGCGAGGCGGCAAGTCGAGCTTCGGCCACTCACCATCGGACGCCTTCGGTTCACGTAACGCGCGAAGATAGCCCATCCCGTCGCGAATAAAATAACGGCCCCCGCCGTAGCTCAGCCGCAATGAGCCGGGCATCGGCCCGGCGGGACCGGGTGACGTTGTCGTGGTTTCGACACCGTTCGCGTCGCGGCGGCGGACCGTTCGCGCGCCTCTCGAAAGCCGGTTGACCACAATCTCCGGCGGTTCGTCGCCGACGACCTTGGCCAGCAC
>DASSFG010000118.1:0-4146 GCA_035694685.1 Pirellulales bacterium | reverse complement strand
AGGCGATTGCCGTGGCACTGGGCCAGGCGGGGGCCAAGGTGGCCTGCGTCGCCCGAAATCGCGAAAAACTGGAACAGACCGTCAGCACCATTACGGCCGCGGGTGGCACGGCCGACTGGTTTGAGTGCGACGTCGCCAGCTCGCAAAGCGTGAAAGAGGTGGTCGATGCCGTGGTCGAGAAGTTTGAGCGGCTCGACATCCTTGTGAATAACGCCGGCATCACCCGCGACACGCTCATCCCGCGCATGCAAGACGAGCAGTGGGACGAGGTGATCAACACGAACCTCCGAGGAGCTTTTTTGTTCACTCGCGCCGCCACCATCGTCATGATGCAGCAGCGGTACGGCCGAATCATCAACGTGGCCAGCGTTTCGGGCATCATGGGCAATCCCGGCCAGGCCAACTACTCGGCCTCGAAGGCGGGCCTGATCGGCATGACCCGCACAGTTGCCCGAGAGTTGGGCAGTCGCAAAGTGACCGTCAACGCAATCGCCCCCGGTTTCATCGAGAGTGACATGACCGCCGCCCTGGGCGACGCCCTGCTGAATGAAGTTAAAGTGCGTGTGCCCGCCAAACGGCTCGGCCGCGCGGACGAGGTGGCTGACGCAGTCCTCTTCCTGGCCGCCCCCAGTTCGGCTTATATTACAGGGCAGGTGCTCACGATCGACGGCGGGTTGACAGCTTAAAAAGGTCTTAGGTCTTAGTGCTTAGGTCTTAGGGGTTAGGAATCGAAGGCTCCCTAAGAGCCGACATCTAAGACCTAAGACCTAAGACCTAATACCTAAGCCCTATTTGGCGTTTTTGGGTAGACAACCGGGTGAAAAACGGTTATACCTTCCTCTCTTACGAGAACCCTCTATCTTCATTCGACTTGCAACCCCCCAAGAGAACGCTATCTTGTTGGCTTGGTGGGAAGTGGTTGTTTTTCCGATTTACAGTCTCCTCATTTGCGGTTGTCCAGGAGGACCGTCCAGGTGGCCTCAGTTAAAGAACGCGTTATCGACATCGTCGCCGAGCAATTGGGCGTCAGCAAAGATCAGGTAACCCCAGAAACGTCCTTCGTCAACGATCTCGGGGCCGACTCTCTCGACACGGTCGAGTTGGTGATGGAGCTCGAAGAAGAGTTCGACATCAACATCCCCGACGACGCCGCCGAGAAAATCCAGACGGTGGGTCAGGCCATTGAGTACATTGAAAAGTCGCAGGCCGCGAGCTAAACGAGAAAACGCCCTTTGTCTATTCCGGCTTCCATGAAGCGACGAGTTGTCGTAACCGGGCTGGGCGTGGTGACCTCGCTTAGCCGGCAGGTTGAAGACCTTTGGCAGCGCATCAACCGCGGCGAAAGCGGCGTGCATGCCATTACTTCGTTCGACACTGCCCAGTTCAAGGTCAGGTTCGGCGGCGAGATCAGCGACTGGAGTGTCGACGGCTACATTTCGCCGCGCGAGGCCAAACGCATCGACCGCTTCACTCAGTTTGCGCTCGTGGCCGCCATCGAGGCCGTGAAAGACTCGGGCCTCGACTTCCAGCGCGAAGACCCCTTCCGTTGCGGCGTGATCCTGGGGTCCGGCATCGGCGGGCTGAACGAGATTGAAGCGCAGCATTCACGCCTGATTGAAAAGGGCCCTGACAAGGTCTCGGCGTTTACCATTCCCAAGCTGATGGTCAACGCGGCTTCCGGCCATGTCTCCATTCAATATGGACTGCGCGGGCCGAGCACGGCCGTGGCCACCGCCTGCGCCAGCGCCGCCAACGCCATCGGCGACGCCTTCAAAGCCATCCAATATGACGATGCCGACATCATGGTCACTGGCGGCACCGAGGCCGCACTAACGCCGATGGGCCTGAGCGGCTTTGCGAACATGCGGGCACTTTCCGAACGCAACGACGATCCGCAGCACGCCAGCCGCCCATTCGACAAAAACCGCGACGGCTTCGTGCTCAGCGAAGGCGCCGGCCTGCTGGTCATCGAAGAATTGGAGCACGCCAAAAAGCGGGGGGCGCGAATCTATGCCGAGCTGCTCGGCTACGGCTTGAGCGCCGACGGCAGCCATATCACTCAACCTGACGAACATGGCACGGGGGCCGCCAAGTCAATGGTCCGCGCCTTGGCCGACGGCGAACTGAATGCCGACGTGATCGGCTACATCAACGCCCACGGCACGAGCACGCCGTTGGGCGATCAGGCTGAAACAGCCGCGGTGAAGACGGTGTTCGGCCCGCGGGCCTACGAGATCAGTATCTCCAGCACCAAGAGCCAGCTCGGCCATCTGTTGGGGGCGAGCGGCGGCGTGGAGCTGGTGCTTACCGTGCTGGCGCTGCGCGATTCGCTCATCCCGCCCACCATCAACTACGACGAGCCCGACCCGGCCTGCGATCTTGACTACACGCCCAACAAGCCTCGCGAGCGGCGGCTCACCGCCGCCATGTCAAACAGCTTCGGTTTCGGCGGCCATAACGCCTCGATCATCGTCGGGCAGTTGCGCAACGGACGCTAGCGCTCCTTGGGTCGGCTGCCAGATGTGGCGTGTGGATAATGACGAATGTCGAATGACGAATGACGAAAGAATGTCGAAGCCCGACTGACGAAGCGGGTCGCTCCGTAATTCGGGCTTCGTCATTCGTCATTCTTTCGTCGTTCGGATTTCGTCATTCGTCTTTGGTTCGATGATCGTTCTCTTCGAAGACGAGCACGTCGTTGATCTCTACCCGGTGACGATCGGTAAACCGGCGTATACGATTAGTTGCGGCTCGTACCGCTTGCTCGATTTGGCGTTGGAATTGGCAGCGCAATTCGGCCGGCGCGTGCATGCGGCGGTCAGGCCCCATCTGCGAGAGTTTAGACAGGTGGAACCACCGCCGGCGGCCTCCGCGCCACGCTCGGAGACCAGCGTCTTCATCAACGCGCGGCTGGCACCCTCGGTGCAAGTGCTCGAAACACTGAAGAAGGTGATGTCGGCCGGCCGGCCGGGCATCGTCCTGGCGAGTGATGAATTCCGTGGCAACCGCGAGCCGCAAACTACGGCGGTGCGCGGCGGAGCACACGCCGATTTCGAGGTCGCCGCAGCGCTCGTGCCCGCCGACGCGGCGCTTCCGCCTGAGGACGCCACGGCCCAAGAGATCGCGGCCTGGTGGCCGAAACTTAAGTTGGCACGTCTCGATGCTCCCAAGCTGCCGCTATTTGACTATCCGCACGACGTCATTCGGCACCACTTGCTCAGCTTGCCGGGCAACCTCGAACATCGTTTGGCCAGCGGACACTTTCGCGAGATTGGCGAGGGCGTCTTCGCGGCCGAGAGCGCCCATTTGGGCCAGCACGTGGTGACCAACTCCAGTCAAGGCCCGATCGTGCTCGATGAGCGGGCCACGGTGGGGCCGTTCTGCTATCTCAGCGGCCCGGCCTACCTTGGTCCGCAAGCCAGGGTGATCGAGCAATCGGCCTTGAAAGACGGCGTCGCGCTGGGGCACACCACAAAGGTCGGCGGTGAGGTCGAGGGGTCGGTCATCGAGCCCTACACCAACAAGCAGCACCACGGTTTTTTGGGGCACAGCTATTTGGGAAGCTGGGTAAACCTCGGGGCCGGCACTTGCAACAGCGACCTGAAGAACACCTACGGCCCGGTAAACATGGAATACCACGGCCGCAAAGTGGCCACCGGCATGCAATTTGTCGGGGCGATCGTGGGTGACTATGCCAAAACGGCGATCAACACCGGCATTTTCACAGGCAAAACGGTCGGCGCGTGCAGCATGGTTTACGGCTTTGTGACGACGAACGTACCCAGTTTTACCAACTACGCGCGGCTGTTTGGCCAGGTGACCGAGGCCACGGTCGACGTGATGGTAGCCACCCAGGCCCGGATGTTTGCCCGCCGTAACGTGCAACAACGGTCTTGCGACATCCAGTTGCTGCATGATATGTACGACCTGACCCGGCACGAACGTCAGATTGCCGGCGAACCGTTGTCCTTATAATAAGAGGGGTCAGGGTTCAGGCACCCAGAGGGTACCCGGCGACGCGCAAGCGTATGTCTCGTTTAACCGGAGGGCCAACGGCCCCCGCGAGCGCTACCTGCGAGCCGGCTGAAGGGCGCCTTGATATTTGCCAGTGTACATGTGCTGAACCCTGAACCCTGAACCCTGAAC
>DASSFG010000117.1:0-3194 GCA_035694685.1 Pirellulales bacterium | reverse complement strand
AACGGCCTTCGTCAACTGGCCCCTGAGCTGCCACATAAATGCTCGGTTCAGATAGGGCCGTGGATCTTCGGGCAGCAGACGTATGACCGAAGCAGCATCGGCCAACGCGCGATCGTGCTCGCCAACTAAAAACAAAGCCTCCGCACGATAGCTAAGTGAAGTAACGTCCTTTGGCGTCTTCTTTAGCTTCTCGTCGTAAGACTTGATTGCTTTCCATTGTTCGGCGTCTATCTCTTTCAGAGTAATCGGCGGCCGGTTCGGATCAGGCGGAGACGCAGGGGGCAATTGAGGGCCCATTGAAGCCGGTTCGTATGGATCACCGGCAAGCGGCGGCGATGGCTCTGCCGCCGCGCAGGGAGATGCAACCAGCAGCGCCGCCATGAGCGGTAAAATAGATCGCAAAGTTTATCCCTCCTTGGACTCTGAACTCGCCAAGTTCCGTCGCCGGTCGCCTGCTCTGAGACCTGACGCTTAGTCGCCGCTTTCGCTGCCGACGGGCTGCTCGGTTTCGGCCATGGCTTGGCGGCGACTGAGCTTGACGCGGTCCTGGTCGTCGATGGCGATGACCTTGACCAGCATCTCGTCGCCCACCTTGCAAACGTCGGTCACGCTGTTCACGTAACCGTCCGAGAGCTCGCTGATGTGGCACAGGCCATCCTTGCCGGGCAAAATCTCGACGAAAGCGCCGAACTCCTTGATGCTCGTCACGCGGCCTTCATAAACTTTGCCGACCTTCACCGTCTCGGTCAGGGCCTCCACGCGACGCATCGCCGCGGCGGCCGATTCGGCGTCGTGGCTGGCCACGGTCACCGTGCCGTCGTCTTCCACTTCGATGATCGCGCCGGTCGCTTCCTGAATACCGCGAATCGTCTTGCCGCCCGGCCCGATGAGCGCGCCGATCTTCTCCGGGTTGATCGTCGTGCGCAAGAGCCGCGGCGCCCAGGGCGAGATCTCGTCGTTGGGCCGCGGAATGGCCGAGAGCATGTGCCGCAGGATGTTGATGCGTGCCTCACGCGATTGCGTCAGCGTGCCCTCGATGATCTCGCGGCTGATTCCCTTGATCTTCAGGTCGAGCTGTATGCCCGTGATGCCGTTTTGCGTGCCGGCGATTTTGAAATCCATGTCGCCGAAGTGGTCTTCATCGCCGATGATGTCGGTGAGCAACGTCCAGCGGGCATCGGTCTCCTTGACCAGGCCGATGGAAATACCGGCCACGGGATTGCTGATCGGCACGCCGGCCGCCATCAGCCCGAGCGTGGCGCCGCAGACGCTGGCCATCGAGCTGGAACCATTCGATTCCAGGATGTCAGAGATAACACGAATGGTGTAGGGGAAATCGTCCGGCGACGGCAGCACCGGCTTGACGCTGCGTTCGGCCAACGCGCCGTGGCCGATCTCTCGCCGGCCCGGCCCGCGAATCGGCCGCACCTCGCCGACCGAGTACGACGGGAAGTAGTAATCGAGCATGAATTTTTTCGAGTACTCGTCGATCAGCCCGTCGACGCGCTGCTCGTCGCGGTTGGTGCCCAGCGTGACGGTGACCAACGCCTGCGTTTCGCCGCGCTGAAAGATGGCAGAGCCGTGTACTCGCGGCAATACGTCGACTTCGCAGTGGATCGCCCGCAAATCCTTGCTGCCACGGCCATCGGCGCGGGTGCCGGCCAGAATCAGGTCGCGCACGACACGCTCTTCGAGCTGGTGCCAGGCATGGCTGACCTTCGCGGGATCGACCGTGGGAGCGTCCGGATTGGGATTCAGCTCAGCCAGCACGCGTTCTTTAAGCGCGGACACGGCGTCGGCCCGAGCGTGTTTTCCGGCAGTTTGCTTGGCCTGACGGAAGGCGTCGTAATAACGCTGGCGCAGCAGGTCAAAGGTGCTGTCGGCCGGCGGAATTTCGTACTGTTTCTTCTCGACGTTCGCCCTGCGGAACAGCTCCTTCTGCAGGTCGCACAGCTCGCGAATGATGCGGTGGCATTCGTCGATGGCCTCCAGCATGCGGGCCTCGTGCAGCTCGCGGGCAAAGCCCTCGATCATCAGCACCGAGTCGTAGTTGCCCGATACGATCAGGTCGAGGTCGCTCTCCTCCAGGTCGTCTTGCGTGGGGAAGGCGATGAACTCGCCGCCGATCTGGCCCAAGCGGACCGAGGCCACCGGGCCTTGGAAGGGCAGCGGCGATAGGCCCAGGGCAATGGAGGCCCCGTTCATGGCCAGCACGTCGGCGTCGTTCTGGCGGTCGCTGGCCAGCACGTTCGACTGGATCTGCACTTCGTCGTGGAACCACTCGGGAAAGAGCGGGCGGATGGGCCGGTCCATCAACCGGCTGGTGAGCGTTTCTTTCATCGTCGGCCGGCCCTCTCGCTTGAGGAAGCCGCCGGGGAATTTTCCGGCCGCGGCCGAACGCTCGCGATAATCGCAGGTGAGGGGGAAGAAGTCGATGCCTTCGCGTGCGGGGCCGGTGGCCGCCGCGGTTATGACGACGGTTTCGCCGTATTGCACGAGGCAGCTTCCGGCCGCCTGCTTGGCGAGAAATCCCGTCTCAATCGAAAATGTGCTGGCTCCAATTTGCCGTTCAACGCGTACTTTCAAGGCTGGTTCCTGTTTCCTTTTCCGCGTCCCAGCCGCTCTTTTGTGCTTGCCGCCGTTGTGGTGCAGGCTTCCCGCCTGCCGCAGCCGGCGAGACGCCGGCGCCACAATCAGCCGCTCGTTTCCTCCGGAGACCTATTTGCGGATATCAAGACGTCGAATGATGTCGAGATAGCGCTGCGGACTGACCTTTTTCAGGTAATCCAGCAAGCGGCGGCGGCGACTGACCATCATCAGCAGACCGCGCCGACTGGCGTAGTCTTTCTTGTGCGTCTGCAGGTGCTCGGTCAATTCGCCGATCCTGGTGGTCAGGATGGCGATTTGGATCTCGGGCGAACCGGTGTCGTTGTCACCGCGCCGATAATCGCCGATCAGTTCCTGTTTTCGCTCTTTCGTAATGGCCATCTGCTACCGCAATTCCTCGTTGGGCCGGCGTCTCGCGCCCTCCAAAAGAGGGCACCGGCCTACAGGTGCTTCCTGAGAACTGTGCTGCTGAGACTCTTCCTACGTAGTGGTTTCTTAACGACTTAAACCGCTGAATGTACCAGCTTTGGTTAGATTTGCAACCGCTCTTTTTGGCTCGTTTTAGACGGTGGGGATTAGGGCATGTG
>DASSFG010000116.1:0-4460 GCA_035694685.1 Pirellulales bacterium | reverse complement strand
GATGGCCGCCGCCGGGTTCCAGAACAGCCGGCCGAGCCGCATCACGTTCCAGGCGTGCCGAGCGAACCGTGTGGCAAACGGTCCCCACTGAACGACGTGATAGATATGGTGCATGGTGAGCTGTTCAGCGCCTCCCAGGCGCTCTTGCAAGTACTGTCGCAAGTCGCGGGCTACCAACTCGGCCACGCGCAGCGCCTGGTCGATCGGCACTTCCAGAACGGGCCTTTTCGACTCGGGATGAAAATGCCGGGCGACCGTTTCAAACACGTCGTAAAACATCTCCGACCACTCGTTGGCATCGCTCAATGACGGCGGAGTTGCTTCGACGCGCGCCGCCAGTCGTTCGACGTCGCTCCAGGCCGTTTCGCCCGCCGGCGGCCAGGTGTTGCTCGGCGACACCGTTGGGCGTTCGTCCACAGGCCGCGAGTAGATCCATCTGACTCCCAACCACTGCGCAAGCGACAGCAAGCTGGCGGCAATCAGGAAATAAAGCAACAGCCCACGGTCTTGGAGCCATAGCATGCCCATCACCATGAGCACGAGATACGGCAACCCATAGGCCGCCACGCGAAGCGCGAATCGAAGCTTCAGGCGGTTCATGTTTGCTTGCGACTCTTCAGGTATTCGCGGAAGCGGCGGCGGCCTTCGGCCATCTCCTTGGCGAAAGTGGCCCGCAGCTTCTCGGCGGCGGGCGTGATGCCCTGGCGGACCTGCGCGAAATACCAGCATAACGTGCGGCCGAGCGCGTAGGTGGTGGCCGCCGCGTAAACCGCGGCGAAGGCCGTTCCCACCACCGGAATCATCGCCAGCAGCGAGCGTCCCGCGAGCCGGGCGACAAAGCCCGAGCCGATGGCGCTGCCCAACTCGCCCATCACACGTGCGGTCAACGGCTGGCCGTAAATCGAAGCGATGGCGTGAAACATCTTCGCGTCGATGGCCGCGATCAGCGGCAAGCTCACCGCCGGATTGGGCAGCGCCGCCGCTCCGCCGGCCGCCACTGCGCTCGACAAGATATGCGGCCACGCGGTGCGATAGTAGAGGTCGGCCAGGCCGGGCTGCAACATGGCCCGCAAACCAAGGCCGATTTCCGTGTCGATGGCCTCCCACAAGGCGTCTTCGCCGTAAAGCTCGGGCGGCAACTCGTCTTCTGGCAAGGTGAAATCGACGGCCACAAACCGGCTGGCACTCCTGACGAAGTCGTCTCGTTGGCGACGCAGCGAGCGGGCTAAATCGACCGGAACCGAGTTGGGCCAATCGTCGGCGCTAAACGGATACGGCTGCGGATGACCTGCCGCCGGCGGATAGCCGTCGTGCAGCGCCGTTTGCACTACGATCACTGACCAGTCTGGCTTGGCCTTACGTACCGCCGTAACCGCGTCGAGCACCGCGCGATAGGCGTGGTCCATGGCGCGGACGGTGACCATCAACAAATGAGCTTGGTTCTGGCAGTAAGCAATGTCTTCGCTGGGATCGTAGTTGGCTTCACCCAGGCCGCGGGTGTCTAAAAACCGCACCAGGCATTCTTCGTCGCTGGGAAAGGAATACTTGCGGGCCGTGCGTGTGCAGGGGCGGAAACCATTGCCGATCTCGGCCTCGGTGCTGCCGGTGAGAGCGCGGATCAGGGAAGTTTTGCCCGACTGGGTCTTACCCAACAACCAAATCACCGGCGTGGGCAACGCTTCGCGGGCCCGCTGCAGTTGTTCCTCTGCCTGTGCCGAATCGACCCGCGGCGAGAGTACCCGCTCGGAAAGCAGTTTCCAGAATGAGCCCGACCAAGGAATGCGTTTCATCGACGTGCGCCTCGGCGACTGCGTTTCTCGCAATTATACCACTAATTGCGGCAGCACTTGCGCAAGGAACGCCGCGGAGGGCGCCTTTAGGTCTTATCGGTTCATGGAACCGTCTGCCGGCGCAGCCAGGCGCTGAGCACTGAGCGCCACGCCATAGTCGCCGTGGATGTCGCGTTTGAGGTGAACGTAGCTGAGAAAGCTGGCGGATAGCAGCAATTCGACGACCACCAGGCCCGTCAATAGCTTTCGGCTGAGGGCCAGCGCAGGCAGATCGCCGCGGTGGATTTGCAAAGCGGCGTAAGCGACCCAGAGCAGAGCGATCGGATAGGCGACGATCATGTAGTGGCGATGCATGGGCAAGCACGTGAGCGTCAGCAGTACGCCATAGCCCCAGAAGGCGGCGCTGCACACCAGGGCAGTGTAGGAGTCGGTCGGAAACAGCGACGATCGCCATCCGCGGGACGTCGCACGCCATTTCTTGAGCCAATTCCACCCTATGACCACGCCGGCTGCCAACGCAACGAAGTGCAGCAAGGCGACAAACCACGTCGCCGTACCCTCCACAACGGGCTGCCGCAGGAAATCGACCCAGTCGTCGCCCAAGCCGTGGTCGAGCCCGAAGCCCAGCGGCTCCGTGAGCCATCGGATGGGAAACTTGAACTCGAACAGCCGTGCCCATTTGGGCGTCGAGACGCGGGGCTGCCTCGAGACGGTCGAGACGTAGTGGTACCAGGGAATGAGCGGCAACGAGGCAAGCCCGCTGCCCGCAAACCAGCTCGCCCACGCTACGCTCCGGCGGTTGGCTAAGCAGGCCCACACGACGAAACTCAGCGAGAAGAAACCTGCCGACAAATTGATTTGAGCCAGGCACGCGCCAAGCACGCCCCAGAAAAAAGCCGGCAAGCGCCGTTCGCGCCGTTGCCAGCACATTAAAAACAGCGAGACCAGCAGTGGAAACATGCAATTGGGCCAGATCTTGCGGTGGTGCACGACGGTAAGTGGGTTCACCGCCGAAAGGGCCGCAGCCCAAAGCCACATCTCGCGTTCGGCGGCCGGCAGGCGGCAGGCAAACCATACCCAGACGCCCAGCGACGCCATGCCGAGGCAGGCGATGCCGCGGGCCAGATCGACGGGGCCGTCGCTCAGCCATGCCAGTGGGACGAACACCCACAAGCTCATGCCAGGGTTTTCCGGGCCGGCGCTCGTAGGCATGCCCACCCACGAAAACGGCTCAGTGCGGCCGGCGGCGGAAGCATGCAGCCAGGTCCAAGCCTCGTCGCCCTTATACTCGATGTCTTCAAGCCAAATCAGCCGCAGCAAGATGCCGGCGGCAAACACCAGCGCGAGGGCCAACCAGACCTTGCCCGACGCAAATCTCGGCCGATCGAGATCGTCGGCGACGGACGTCGCGGGCAGCAAGGGCATCGTCAGCTATTTACTCGGGCTTATTGAGACGCCCCAGGTGCATGCAATGGGTAGGCAGGGCGCCACGGTCGGAAACTGCGTGTGCGGCGACTATGCCGAAAAACGGCGCTCGTGGCAACTTCAGTTTTCGCCGAGGCGCATTCCAAGAACCGAGTTTTTTCCACAACAAAGGATGGCCGAGTGGAGTCCGGGTAGTGTCCTAAAGTTGGGTTGGCGACGGGCAAGTGACTCTAACCTGAAGCGCAAGCGAGGCAGAACCGGGCCATTCGTCGCTTGCGCTTTTTGATGTAGCGCTTTTGTCTGCCGCGGAGCGGCAAAGGAGTGTAGCCGCGGGTGCCAGTCCGCGGAAAACGTGGCGAAAACCGGATGAAGCCGCGGAGCGGCGACGTAACGCCAACCGTCGTCCCTCCGCCGCCGCTCCGCGGCTTTGCCGACGCACGTCACACCGTACCGCGGGCTTCGCCCACGGCTACATTCCGAGCGCCGCTCCGCGGCGGAGATCGAAATGCGCGACATCAAAGTTTGCGCTTCGGGTTAGTGTGGGACGACCAACCCCGACTTGAGGACACTACCTGAACTCGGTTTATCCGCCGAGCACGTCGTTGAGCACTTCTTCCGAGACGTAAATCGGCAACGGCGGGTCGCAGGTCACTGCCACGGCAATCGCGTCCGAGGGCCGCGCATCGATGTCGATCAGCTCGCCCTCGTGCTTGATGCGCAGTCGTGCGTAGTACGTGTGCTCTTTCAGCTCGCTGATGACTACGCTCTGGAACTCACCGCCCAGGTTGTCGGCTACGCTCACCAACAGATCGTGCGTCAGCGGCCTGGGCGACAGAAAGCCCTTCACGCGGCGGTCGATGCTCGTCGCTTCGAATATGCCGATCAAAATCGGAAACGAGCGATCGCCGTCCACCTCTTTAAGGTAAATGACCTGCTGATCGTTGATTTCGCTGATAATGATCCGCGACAACTCCATCTGCACGGGCATGATGCCGACCCTGCGCTTTTCTCTTGTTGTAAAGCCTGATTATAGGTTGCCGCGCCGGCGCAGGGCTAGTGCCGCAGACGGCGAGTATTATCTTAACGGTGAGTTGGCGACGACATGTAGTTGGTTATAGGTATGTAAAAGCGGGGACGCCTCAAGAGGGTTAAGGTTGAGTTGTTGCCAACCAAACCCTGTTTTAGGAGGTCGTCCCCGTGAAAAAGAGCAAAGCCTATCGTTCGACGGAAGTCAAGAACGTGGAG
>DASSFG010000115.1:0-3445 GCA_035694685.1 Pirellulales bacterium | reverse complement strand
TACCTCACGGCGCGTGCGCATCCCGCCAACGAAAACTACGAGCACTAAGACGCCAGCGCCCGCCGCAAGAAACCAAGCCCAAGGAAACCATCGAGATCCCGGTTTCCGGTTAACGCGTATTTTTAGGGGTCGCGGTTGATCGTCTGCCGTCGACCAGATGTCGGCGGGTATCGAGAGCAGCGGGTCAGGCGCCACCGCCGCACGAACTGCCGGCGCCGGCATTCGGCGCGGCGCGGCTGGCCGAACCTTGCGCTGGGGCGAGGGAGGGACCGGGACGGGTGACGGTTGCCGGCGCTCGTTGACAGGCGCGTCTTGTGTCCGGGCATTAGAGTGTAGGTCTCTCTCGGCAAGCCCGGCGTCGTACTTCGCGCGCTTCCGCGGGTCGAGCAGGCAGACCTTGGCGGCGGCAATCTCGTTGAGGAGCTGCGTCGCCTCGTTCGAGTACTGGCCTACTTGAAAGGTGCGGATGAAGGCACTGTGGCGCACCACCGCGGCGTTGATCACCTCACGGTCCTGCTCGTCGGCCGAAATCCCGAGCAACTGGTAATGCGTGGGCGGACGCTGACCCTCGGGTATGCCGAGCCATTTTCGGTAGGGATCGAACATGCCTTGGTGCCCCTACTGCGAGTCCGATGATGGTTTTGACTTCGTATCGATGACCAGTGCCAGGGCGTCGAGAATGAGTCCCGTGCGTGAGTAGATGCCAATCACCGGCATTCCATTGCCGGTGAGCACATACGTGTTGCCCGCGCCGCGGACGCCGAGCCAATCGCTGGTATAGGAATCGTCCGGGTCGAGTTGACCGTCTGGTTTGATGCGCATGAAGACCAACTGCAACGCATCGACGTAGGTGTAGGTGTTGATTCTAGCGGCGCCCACCGCGTAACCGTCGCGCGCCACGGCAACAAGGGGCAAGCGCGTAGCCGTTTCACGTGAGAACAGCGGTTCAATGTCCGAAAGACATTTTTCCCCAAACTCGCCGAGCTTGCACTCGACACCGCAGAGATACGAACCCGCCTGTACGATTCGCCGGGGACTTCCGCCCTTGTTTCCGACGAAGAACGTATCTTCACCCAACAGGGGCTCGCCAAACGGCCTTTTGCCAGTGATATAGTCCATGTGTTCCTTCCACACGGCATCTCGCTCGTCTTTATTTTTGGCTTCGTGCAGCATCCGGTGGAAATAGTTTGCGGCGCGCGAACGCGTTTCCTGCTCCATCTCTTGCGGCGACAACGAAAAGGTTGACGAATGAGGTCGAAATGGCGACTTGTTGCCCATTGCATCCGGATTGTTTTCGTTGCCGGTATCCGCCAGCTCGGGAATCGGAGGCGGCACGGCGTTTCCGCGCGAGGTAACAGGCGGCACGGCTTCGTCTGGTTCCCACGGCGACGAAGGCGGCTCTTGGACGATCGAAACTGTCACGGATGAAGGTGCCTCTTGGGGAACCGAAACCGTGCCGGTGGTCACGCTCAACGGCGGCACCGCCGCCACGGTATCACTGGCACGCCGGGGCTTATCTGTCAAGACAACCACGAGAAGCGCAATCGGCACCGCTAGCCCCAGCAACGTGAGCCCAATCCAGATCATCGACGTGCGGCTTTCCGTCTCCTCGGCGGATCGAACGTCGATCGCTTCCAGCGGTCGGGTCAGTATATTCGCCTGCAACAGGTCTTGCTTTGGCCGCGGACGAGGCAAGTCGCTTGCCTCCGGCCTGGCCACCGGGAACTGCGGACCGATATCGACTGTGGCAACGCCCGTGCCCAGCACCGGTTCGCTGTGCCGCTCAGGCGGCTGGAGCGGAGCGAATAAGTCGCCAAAATCCGGGACCGCCTCGTGCAGCTCGGCGTCGTACTTCGCGCGTTTGACCGGATCGAGCAAACAGATTTTCGCGGCCGCAAGTTCGTTGAGGAGCTGCGTGGCTTCTTCGGAGTAACGACCGACCTGCAACGTGCGAACATAGGCGCTGTGACGCACCATGGCAGCATTGATCACGTCGCGGTCTTGCTCGTCGGGCGAAATACCGAGCAACTGGTAGTGCGTGGGCGGACGCTGACCTTCAGGTATGCCAAGCCATTTGCGGTATGGGTCGAAGCGACGCTGCTCCATATCTCTGCATCCGATACCTTGTGAGGCGAGCTGGCCTGTGGCGGTTAGGACCGAAAATAGAGTATAGAGCGAATGTTTTCTTGACGCTAGACTTATGGCCGCGTGATGTCGGCGAGCTGGGTGATGGAATGGATTGGCCGCCAGTCGTTGTCGTGCCACGAAGCGTGCCGCGCCACGCAATCGAGCGTGATTTCGCGCGCCTGGTAGAGCGCTTTGACGTGCTGCTTTCGCAATGGCGCGGAATGGATGCCCCGCACGCGGACGTACCATTCGTCGTGCCGCGGTGGCGGCGGCCGAATGCCGGCCATGGAATAAACCGCTGCCCGCTGCGCCGCGGGCCTGGACGGCGGCAGCGAATGACTCGCGATGAGCGGAGGACTAGGGGGCGGGGCAGGAGGCAACGGCGCCGGGGCAGGCAGTGAGACAGCCGCTGGAACACGCACCGGGGCGGGCGGCACAACCACACGCGGCGCGACTGTCGACGGTGGCGACGGCGCCACCTGTGCAACCCGAGCCGGCAACGAAGGGTGATGCATCGGCGCTACGACTTGGGACGTTGTGTCTTGCGGCGCCTCGCGCTGAGGTTCAACGGGTGCCGCTTCGACGCGCGGCGGCTCAGGGGGCGGCGGCGTCAAAAAGTCGCCGACCGGCATCCAAGGCCCGTGCAGGGCGCAGACCAGGTCGTCGTCGCCGATGCGCGCGGCGGCCCGTAACTGTTCGACCTCTTTGCGCGTCAGCGAACTGATAACCCGTCCGCCGCTCAGGATCCGTAAATTGCCTTTCTTGGCAACGGTCGACGCAGGAATGATCTCCGCCGTCGGCGCCGCCTTGGCGACTGGCATCGCCGTCGGCGCCGACAAAAACTCGGCCACCGAAACCCAGTCGGCGTTGCGCACGGAAACATGGTCAGCCAACGTCAGACGCCCGGCGGCCAGCAACTTTTCGAGACCTGCGCGGTCGGTGGGGCCGAACACCACGCCGTCTTTCAGCAACCGTAAGTCACCTTCTCGTTTCTTGGTCATCGTCGCCTTTTTCGCCGTCCCCTTGTCTCCGTGTCGACTTGTCTTCTTGTCTTGATCATGGTCGGCCGGCGCTCGCTCCGCTCGCTGGTCCCACCCTACACACTACTCCGTCGTCCGCATTGCCTCGGCCGAAAGACACTGGCCCCAGAGCATCAGGTCGTCGTCCGACAAACTGTTGTCGCGAATAAACTCCGTCGTGACTTGCGCCTCGTGGCCTACCAGTTTGGCTGCCACTTGCAGGCGACCGTTCTCCTGGTCCGTGTAGCGCACTTCCACCGGCCAGCCGGCCGGCAGATTGGGCGGCAGGTCGCGGATGA
>DASSFG010000114.1:0-7879 GCA_035694685.1 Pirellulales bacterium | reverse complement strand
AAGACAAGGAGACAAGGGGACACGGAGACAAGGAGAGCTGGACAGCAGGCTTTAGAATCGGCTGTTCACTTTCTCCTTGTCGCCTTGTCTCCCCCTCTCCTTGTCCATCGACTGTCGATTGGCCAGGGCGAGATGATCTCGCCCTGGCTTCGTTGATTGGCGTCACTCGGGCGGCATGGCGTAATCGGGGGCGGCCATCTGGCCATGCGCCGACCCGGCGTCCGCTTGTGTATAAACCGGCCCACCTTCTTCCACGCACTGGCCATCAGGACAATTCTGATCCGATCCGACCACCTCGCGGTGTCTCTTCCACGGCATGTGGAAGTTCAACCACGGGGCCCGGGCCTTTTCGTGAACGTAGACGTGACGCACGGGCTTCGGATAGCTCAGGCCCGGACTCTGCTTCACGTGGATGCCCACTTTGGCAACCGGCTGAGGAATGTGGACGCGCGTGTGGTTGTGCATCGTGTGTCGTCGCAAACCCGCAGGGATGCCTAGCGGCACGTGCGGCGGACCGGGCAAACCGATGGGAGTGCCGCTGATTGGCATACCGTACTCCGGCGCGGTCACCCCGGCCACGTAGCCCGGCGGCATGCCGCCCGGTCCCATAGGTCCTCCTGGACCGATCGGCGCCCCGTCAGGGCCGCAAGGCATCATGCCGCCCGGAGGACCCATCATCGGGCCTTGCGGACCCATCATCTGCTCCTGACCGGCGACTTGCAGGTCTTTGTTGCCTACGCGAATGATTGCCAGGATGGCCCCGCGGCGGTCGGCTTCGACGATCGGGTCAAGCCCCGGATCGAGCCGCGTGCTGACCAGCGTTTCGACGCCCGCCAGCGCCAACTCCTGGAAATCAGGATCGGGCAGATAAATGACCTTGGTTACGAAGTTGCCCGACAGGACCTGGTCGAAATCTTCTTCCGTGAACTGCACAGGCACGCCGTTATGGGCCAGGTAGGCGTCGGTGCGGGGCAAGGAGGGAGCGATCTCGATGCTGGGATATAACTCGACTCCCTCGCGGCCCGGTATGTTCGTCAGCTTGAGACGATAAATGGCGCCCTGGGGAAAGTTGTAGCGACCCGGGGCCACAAGCGGCTCGCTGTCGAAGGCCCCTGGGGCGCTCACGTCCCAGCTAATGATCATGCCTTCCGGTCCGGCGAAAATGACTTGGGTGGCGGCGCCAATGGCCGGCGGCCCTGGGTCGCCCAGCATCATGACTCCGGGACCGGGGCCGTCGACGCCGGGGCCGGGGTGCATGATTTGTTCTGCGGGAGGCAAGTTATGGCTGAAGGGCGCCTTACAGCCGGCCAAGGCCAACGTGGCGCAGAAAAAGGCCAATCGGTATCTCATTCCAATCCCCCTCGTGTTTGCCCAGTCGAGCGCCAAGGGCGCCGGCCTGGGTCGGGCTCTGTGCTGGCAGTTCCGCCCGACCGTTGCGGACGGCCTGCGGCGGCGATAGTGGCGTGGCCCTGCTGCCTCCGCCGATCTATAATCCCGCGGCCAATCGCCCGTCGGCTGGGCCGACCCTCCTTGGCGGGTACACAGACTTTCCGGCGGCTGCCGCGTGTAGCGGGCCTTCTGTGATAATTGGTCGGTTTGTTACAACGCGTTTCTTTGGCAAATCCCGTAGAACCGTACAATGGCCCGCTCGCGAACCATTTTCGCCGTTATCTGGTTCTGCGGCTTGAGTTTCGGCCCCTTGGCCGGCGCCGGTTGGGGTCAGTCGCGGCCCCCGAGGGTGGCCGATGACGGGCGTACCTGGCTGCTGCGGGCCCGCCAGGCGCTGGCCGGACACAAAACGATCAGCGCGGTCATTCACGAGCGCATCCATCTGTACGATCACGAACTGGTAGGGAGCGGCGAATTCGCGCAAGGCCCGCCCAATAGCCACCTGCTACACTTCGACGTGAAGTTTAAGGTGGGCGAGCAAGACTCCTATTGCCAGCAACGCTGCGACGGGAAGTTCTACTGGTCACAAAAGTTCGACAGCGGCATTCCGCTGTTGACACGAATCGACGTGAAGCGCGTCGAAGCTGCGCGAGCCAAAGCAGGGCGGTCGCCGCGGGTCAAGGTCCAAGGCGCTGCGACGGAAGCAGAGCCGGCAGCGCCACCGATGCTGGGTTTGGGGGGCGTCGCCAGCCTGCTCGATCAGCTTGCCGACTGGTGCGTATTTCCACGCGTACACCACGGGCGGCTGCCCGGCAAGCAGGCCCTGCCGGTGATCGTGCTCGAAGGCGGCTGGCGTCCGGAGCGGCTGCTTCATTGGCTACCCGACCAGGCGGAAGCCGCCGCTCACGGCAAGCCGCTCGACCTGGCAAAGTTGCCGCCGATGCTCCCCGACAAGATCGTGATCTTTCTGGCCCGCGACGATCTCTTCCCACGCCGGATTGAATACGTCGTGAGCGAATCGCGCGGTTTGACGAGCGGCGACGCGGAGCCTCTGGTGCAGCTCCACTTTGACAACGTGCAGTTCGACGCGAAGGTCGACCCGCGTTGCTTTACCTTTGACGGCGGGCTGGTTCCTCCCTTTGACGACACCGACGGCTATCTGCTTCGTAGCGGCTTGCTACAGCCCGCTAAAACGGGACCGTAGGGCGGCCCAACGTGCGCAAAATCCAGCTTCGCAATGCGACCGGCTTGATGGTGGTTTTGTTCCGCCACGTCCGCGGCTTGTCCCCGGCGGGCGCTGACTGACAGGCTAAAGGACGATCCCGGCGGCACGCCGCGCCCCGTGCCGGGCTTGTCCCGGTCCAGCGCATGATTGACGGGCCTCGGGTGATGAGCCAACGAATCGTGCTTTCCACCGGGACGAGCCCGGCGGAAAAAAGTTTTTTGCGGCAACGATGTGTTAGCCAGTCAATCGTGCCGGTCACGGGGACAAGCCCCGCGGAGCGGAACAAATGCGACACGAATTCTCCCTCGTTTCGGGCCTAAAAATCGTCGCATTTCGCGAACGCCGGTGTGCGAGGACTGCCCTTCCGGTCGCCGCCTGATTTTGCGATACTCCGCCGCGTTTTTTGGGGCCCTTCGTGGAGTTTGAATGGCGAACGGCATGCACGGCCGCCCCTTGAAAATATTCTTTTCCGTCGGCGAGCCGAGCGGCGATTTGCACGCGGCAAACTTGATTCGGGCGATACGCGCTCGCAGGCCCGACGTCGAGTGCGTCGGCTATGGCGGGCCCGAAATGGCCCGTGCCGACTGCCGCTTGCACGCCGACCTGACGGTGCTGGCCGTGATGTGGTTTTTGCGCGCCATCCTCAACCTGCACAAGTTCCTGGCGCTCGTTTCCAAGGCCGACCGCTATTTTCGTCACGTGCGGCCCGACGCCGTGGTGCTGGTCGACTATCCCGGATTCAACTGGTGGATCGCTCGCCGCGCCAAGGCCCACGGCATACCGGTTTTCTATTACGCGCCGCCGCAAATCTGGGCCTGGGCAAGTTGGCGCGTGAAAAAGATGCGTCGCTTCGTCGACCACGTGCTGTGCAGCTTGCCATTTGAGGAAAAGTGGTTTCGCGAGCGCGGCTGCCGTGCGGCCTTCGTCGGGCACCCTTACTTCGACGAAGTCTGGCAACGCGACCTCGACCAGGCTTTTCTCGACGAGCAGATCGCCCGCGAAGGGCGCCTGGTCACTATCTTGCCCGGCTCGCGCACCCAAGAGGTCGAGCAGAACCTGCGATGGTTTTTGAAGTCCGCCGGACGCATTTACGCCGCAGTGCCCAACGTGCGGTTCGCGGTGGCCAGTTTCAAGCCGCACCAGGCCGAGTATGCACGCCGGTTGGTGGCAGAGAGTCGCCTGCCGATCGAAGTCTATCTGCGCCGCACACCGGAATTGATCGAACTGGCCGACTGCTGCATGGCCGTCTCCGGTTCGGTATCACTGGAGCTGCTGCACCACGCGAAGCCCACCGTGGTGCTCTACCACGTCAGCCGGCTGGCGTATTTCGTGCAAAGCTTCTTTCGCAAGGTGAAATACATCACGTTGGTCAACCTGCTCACGGCGAATGAAGTGTTCGGTAAGGACGTCACTCCCTACGATCCAGATGCGCCGGGTTACGAGCGCGTGCTGTTCCCTGAATATCTCACCTGCGAAGACCGGTCCGAACGCTTAGCGCGGCACGTGATCGAATGGCTCGACGACGAGCCTCGACGGCGGCGGCTGATCGCCGAGTTGGCGAGGCTCAAAGTGCGCGTCGGCCACGGTGGCGCCTCGCGCCGCGCCAGCGAGTACATCTTGCAGGCGCTCGGCGCCTCGCCGCCGGTCATCCCTCGCCCGCACTTCCTACCCGGCATGAAGTTGGCCAGCAGCGGCGGAAAGTAAGACCTTTGGAGTGCGGCGATTGATCGCCGCTTTGGCTTGCGGCGGAGCCGCTTTCTTTTGATCTCGGCCGGCGACCAACAACCAGCACGACGAAAGAAGGTCGCTCCGCGACCGACAAAAGCGGCGATAAACCGCCGCACTCCAAAGACGCTACAAACCTTCATTGAGCGGTTGCAAATCGTCGGGCAAAAAGCGGCCGTCCTTGCGCAAAAGTTTGCCGTCGAACCAGATCTCACCGCCGCCCCATGCGGGCGTTTGAATCAACACCAGGTCCCAGTGAACGCGGCTGCGATTGCCGTTGTCGCACTCCTCGTAGGCGTTGCCCGGCGTCAGATGAATCGATCCGCCGATCTTCTCGTCAAACAGCGTATCGAGCATCGGCTGCCGCACGCGGTTGTTGCAGCCGATCGACCACTCGCCGATGTAACGGGCGCCTTCGTCCGAGTCGAGCACTTGATTGAGCTTATCGACCTCGCCCGCACACGTCGCCCGCACGATACGGCCCTCGCGAAACTCAAACTCCACGTCTCGGAACACCGTGCCCTGATAGCGTGAAGGCGTGTTGTAGCGGACCGTGCCGTTCAGGCTGTCGCGAATGGGCGCCGTAAAAACCTCGCCATCGGGGATGTTCCGTTGCCCGTGACAAGCACGCACGGGCATGTCGCGGATGGAGAACTCAAGGTCGGTACCCGGCGCCACCAGCCGCACGCGGTCGGCCTCCTGCATCCGCCGCACCAGCGGCTCCTGGTCGCGGGCCATGCGGGCGTAATCGGCCGTGCAAACCGCGAAATAAAAATCCTCGAACGCTTCGCTGCTCATGTTGGCCGCCTGGGCCATCGCATCGGTCGGATAGCGCAGCACCACCCAACGGGTCTTGGGCACGCGGATCTGGCTGTGAACCCGGTGCCACCACAGCCGCTGATAGAGATCCATGCGCTCGATCGGCACGTCGGCAAATTCGCTGGAGTTCGCGGCGCCGCGAATGCCGATGTAGGCGTTCATTTCCTCCATTCGGCTTTTTTCGAAGTCGCCGGCCAGGCCCAGGCTGGTCTCGCTCGCCGAGCGATACAGTGAACGCAACACGGCGTTGTTCTTCCAGGTGACGAGCGTATGAGCGCCGCGCTCGGCGGCCAACTCCACCAGCCGACAGACGAGCGTCGCGTGCGGCAGGTCAAAGGCCTCGATCAAGACTTTGTCGCCAGAGCGAATCCGGCAACTGTGGTCGATGAGGATTTCCGCGAGCCGATCGAGACGGTCGTCGTGCATTCAATCAACGCTCGCTAAAGTGAGCTTTTCGAGCGCACGGCGTTTCCGAGCCGTGAGCCCGCCTCAGCTTTGTTCCCTGCCACGCGTTTAGCCAGACGCAAGTAATCGAGCGTGATGTCGAGCACTTCCTTGTTGTAATAGCCTTGGTGGCCGTTCGTATCGAAAACCGTGCGCCGCGAATGGCTGAGATCGTCGAGCTGATCTTCCTCTTCCTTTTCGGCGTTCAACTCGGCCCGTTCTGCCAGGAACTTCTGCTCGTTGAGGGTGATGGTCTTGCGGCTCTTCTGCTGCTGGTAGCGTTCGATGTCGCGGCCTAGCTTTTTGAAGCCGTCCGACGTCTCACGGCGCTTGGCGGAATCGGCCTTTAACTGTTCGACCAGCTTTTCGTCGACCATCCGCACGTCCTCGTGCGGCGCCACTTGCACCTTGTCGAAGGCCAAGGCGTAATCCAGCTCCGATTCGCCAATGCCCTTGAGCACGTTGGTCATCGAAGGCAACTCGATGTCGGAAACGACGCCGCGGTTCTGCGTGCTATCGCCGTCGGGGCGGTAGAACTGCTGCATGGTGATTTTCAACGCGCCCAGTTTGGGCGAATTCATCGTCACGCGGAAAAGCTGCTTGCCCAGGTCGAGCAGGCTTTGCACGGTACCTTTGCCGTGCGTCGTCTTGTCGCCCACGATGATGCCACGGTGGTAATCCTGAATGGCGCCCGCAAAGATCTCACTCGCACTCGCGCTGAACTTGCTGGTGAGCACCACCAGCGGGCCGTCCCATTCGGTGCCCTGTTCCGGATCGTCGTAAGCCTGCACGTTGCCGTCTTTATCTTTGACCTGCACGATGGGCCCCTGGTCGATGAACAGGCCCGTGACGCTGATGGCCTCAGTCAGCGAACCGCCGCCGTTGCGGCTCAGATCGAGCACGACGGCATCGACGCCCTTCGAGCGAAAGTCTCGCAGAATGCGGGCCACGTCGCGCTCGGTGCTCTTGAACTCCGGCAATCCGCGGCCCGCCCCTTCCATGTCCATGTAAAAGCTCGGCAGGTCGATGACGCCGACGAGATATTTCTCTCCGTCGCGGTTCTCCTCGATGATGCGGCCGCGGGCCTCACTGTCGGTCAAGGCAATCTTGTCGCGGACAATGCGATAGACCACGCGTTCGTGCTTGCCCGAGGGGATCACTTCCAGCCGCACCGTCGTTCCGCGGGCGCCGCGAATCATGTCGACCACGTCGGAGAGCTTCATGTCGAGCGTGTCGACGATCAGACCCTCTTCGCCCTGACCTACGCCGACGATCCGGTCTTCAGGCTTCAGGTGGCCTTCCTTGTCGGCGGCCCCTCCTTGAATCAACTCCTTGACCACCGTGTAGCCGTCGTCGAACATCAGCGAGGCGCCGATGCCTTCCAGGTCGAGACGCATCTGAATCTTGAAGTTCTCGAGGTTCTTGGGCGACATGTACGTGCTGTGCGGATCGTAGGCCGTCGTCATGCTGGACAAATACATCTCCAGCAATTCCTGGTGGTCGGTCTGGTGCATCCGCTTGGAAAAACTGTGATAGCGACGGGCCAGCCGCGCGGTGGGCGCTTCCGCGTCGGCAGGTGACTTCGTTGCGTTGTCCTTTTTGTCCGCGTCGCCGTCCTTCTGCTTTGAGTCGCTCTTGGAATCGTCTTTCTCGGCAGCGGCCTTCAACACGAGGAGGTCGTACTTGATGCGCTTTCGCCACAATTCGCGCGCCTCGGCGGCGTTCTTGGGATACTCGGCCACGTCCGGGTCGATGACCATCTCTTCGTCGATGGTGAAATCGTGCTGGGCACCCAGCAGCTCGTCGACCGTCTGCACGCGTTCATCAATGCGCTTCAGCAACGTATTGAAGACATTGTAGGAGAAGCTCGTGTCGCCGGTCTTCAGCTTGTCGTCGAGATCGTCTTCAAGTTTCATGAAGCCGTCGACGTCCGATTGGTAAAAGTAAACCTTCATCGGATCGAGCGTCTTGATGAAGCCCTTCATCGTCCGCTCGGAGATTTCGTTGTCGAGCGGGTGGCGGGTGAGATGCTCGGCGCGCATCAGGTTGACCACCGAGAGCGTGATGCTGCGATCGCTCGCCGTGGGGCCGCTCAGTTCGGCCAGCGAACCCTGCACCGCAAACACGACGAACCCGGCGAGGCACCAAGGAACGTAGACAGAACGGATCCGACGAACCGAGAACAGCGAGCGTATCATGAAACTCCCTTATGGCACCCTGGAAAGCTCGAAAAGGAACATAAGTTCCAAATGCTCAAGAAGTTAAACGCATCCTATA
>DASSFG010000113.1:0-3169 GCA_035694685.1 Pirellulales bacterium | reverse complement strand
GCAGGAGCTCTATCTGACCGACACGGCCATTGACAACGAGGGCCTGCCCGCCTTGGCGGGACTTCGCAAGCTGCGGCTGCTCGACCTCGGCCTGACCGCCGTGGGCGACGCCGGCCTGGCCCATCTGAAAACGTTGTCGGGCTTGGAAGAGTTGGTGCTGATCGGCACGCGCGTGGGTGACGAGGGGCTCAAGGCGCTCGCCGACATGCCTTTGCAAACGCTCATTCTGACGGGTTGCGAAATCACCGACGATGGCTTGCCGCAGCTTGCCGGCCTCAAGCACTTGCGGCATCTGGAACTGCAGCAGTGCCATATCCGCGGGGCAGGGCTGAAAGCGCTCGCCGGCCTCACGCAGCTCGAGGTGCTCGACCTGACCGACACCTCGCTGAACGACGACGGCCTGGCGCACATCAAGTCGCTCACCGGGTTGGTCGAATTGAGCATGTCGAATACCCGGATTGGCGACGCGCAGTTGAAGGCGCTTGAGCCGCTTGGCAAGCTCGAGGCCCTGGCCGTGGGCGGAACGCGCATCGGCGACGATGGGCTCGCCGAGATTGGCAAGCTTTCGACCTTGCGAGCCCTAATGCTCAATGCCACCAAAATCGGCGACGACGGCCTGGCTCATCTTAAAGGCCTGAAAAAGCTTCAGGCGCTTTCGCTGCAAAACACCAGTATTACCGACGCCGGTTTGAAGCACCTCACCGGCATGAAGCATCTCAACTCAATCAGCGTCAGCGAGACGAAAATCACGGACGCCGGCATCAAAGCCTTGCAAGAGAAGCTGCCGCACGTGAAGATCGTGCGCTAGCAGACGTAATGGAGGATGGGCTTCCCAGCCCGTCACCCGAACCGGTGACGGCCTGGGAAGGCCATCCTCCGTTTTGGACTGGACCTGGCGGCCTCGAACGTGGCACTGTACCCGCCACCCGCCCTCGTTCAAACCGCCCTGGACAATGCGCGGGCTTTTGGCTAATTTCCGCCCCTCTTCCGCCGTAGTTCATTTCCCTTAATCTCGACCGAGATTACCACATTTCCCTGGAGTTCGGGCATGGCCCCCGTAGTGCCGCCAAAAGCGGGTCTGGCGTCGACGCTTGCGCGCTCGTCGGACTTGATTTTGCCCGTCGGTATCATCGCCAGCGTGCTGGTGATTATGGTGCCGATGCCTCCGGCACTGATGGACGTGCTGCTGTCGGCCAATATCAGCGTGGCGGTGATCATGCTGCTCACCACCATTTACGTGCGCACGCCGCTGGAGTTCAGCATTTTCCCTTCGCTCCTGCTGGCCACCACGCTCGGCCGGCTCGTGCTCAACGTGGCCACCACTCGCTTGATTTTGACGCGCGCCGCCAGTGACGGCCTGGAAGCCGCCGGAGGCGTGGTGAAGAGCTTCGGCGAGTTCGTGGCCGGCGACAAGCTGGTGGTCGGCCTGATCATTTTCGCCATCATCGTACTGATTCAGTTTGTGGTGATTACCAAAGGCGCCACGCGTATCAGCGAAGTCGCCGCGCGTTTTGCATTGGACGGCATGCCGGGCCGCCAGATGGCCATCGACGCCGACCTCAACGCCGGCATCATCGACGAACGCGAGGCCCAGCGCCGCCGGGCAGAAATCACGCACCAGGCCGACTTTTTCGGGGCGATGGACGGTGCCAGCAAGTTCGTGCGCGGCGACGCCATCGCCGGCATCGTGATCACGCTGATCAACATCATCGGCGGGCTGTTCATCGGGGTGATCGAGGACGGAATGAGCGTGTCGTCCGCCGCCGCGCTGTTTACCAAGCTGACGATCGGCGACGGCCTTGTCAGCCAGGTGCCCGCCTTTTTGATCTCATTGGCGGCGGGCCTGCTCGTTACGCGCAGCAGCGAAGACACGAACTTGCCCGGCGAGTTTCTGGGGCAGCTCTTCTCACGGCCGCAAGCCTTGGGCGTGACGGGAGCATTTCTCGGGGTACTAGTCTTTACCGAATTGCCCCGCTTGCCCCTGCTGGCGCTCGGTGGCGGGTGCGTCGGTCTGGCGCTGACCATCACTCGCCGCCGCAAGGAAGAACGGGCCGCCAGCGACGCCAAGACAAAAGCATCCGAGAAAAAGGCGCCCGAGGAGCGCATCGAAGACTATTTGAACATCGATCCGATGGAGATCGAAATCGGCGTGGGCTTGATCCGGTTGGCCGATCCGAAGCGCGGCGGCGACCTGTTGGAACGCGTGCAGCGCGTGCGGCAGAACGTGGCGGCAGACGTGGGCATTCTCATGCCCAAAGTGCGCATTCGCGACAACATGCGGCTCGATCAGAACGCCTACCGGATCAAAGTGGGCGATTCTCCCGTGGCGGAGGCCACGGTCAACCCGGCGATGTTGCTGGCCATCGACTCGGGCGTGACCAACGGCAAGATGCCTGGCATTGCCACGCGCGAGCCGGCGTTTGGCACCGCCGCGGTCTGGATCGAGCCCGGAAATCGCGATCAGGCAGAAATGCTGGGCTACACGGTTGTTGAGCCGCAGAGCGTGCTGGCCACGCATTTGACCGAAGTCGTGCGCCGTCACGCCGACGAAATCCTCACGCGTGACGCGACCAAGCACCTGGTCGACGAGCTAAAGAAGACCTCTCCGGCCGTCGTCGATGAGTTGATCCCCGGCCAGATGAAACTGGCGGAGGTGCAGCAAATCTTGCAGATGTTGTTGCGCGAGCAGGTGCCGATCCGCCAGCTTGGGCCGATCTTGGAAACGCTGGGCGACTATGCCGGACGCACGAAAGATCCCTTGTTGCTGACCGAATACGTGCGGCACCGGCTGGCGCGGGCCATTTGCTCTCGCTACCGCGACGCCCAGAACCGCTTGCACGTGGTTACGCTCGACCCGGCCTTGGAAGACCGGATTCGCGCGGGTTTTGAGCACAACGACCGCGGCTTGTTCATCCGCATGTCGCCGCCGGCGATCGATGCGACTTGCCGCGTGTTGGCCAAGGAGTTGGAGAAGCTGATCACGCGGGGCCATCCGCCGATCGTGCTGGTCAGCCCGCAGATTCGGGCTGCCTTGCGGCAGATGACTTCCTCGCAGCTCCCGCACGCAATCATCCTTAGTTACAACGAAATCACACGCGATACCAAGTTGGAATCGATGGGACTGGTAGCAGACGCGAAATAGAGTTCAGGGTTCAGGGTTCAGGGTTCA
>DASSFG010000112.1:0-2832 GCA_035694685.1 Pirellulales bacterium | reverse complement strand
CGGGCACGGCCGTGTTGCCCGAGATTTCGGCCAGGTCGAGCGTGGCCGTGAGCCCTAACCCATTGTCAGTGAGCGTCAGGCTGCGGACCGAGCGCGGCCGGTCGGCGTCAGAATCGCCTGCGGCGTCAGCGCTAGGAGAATCGACACGCCGATGAATGCGCACGCCTTCCAGCGTGTCTTCACTGGGGGCGTGAATGCCCTCGACCTCCATATAGTAGAAAAGCCGCGGGCAGTAGGCATACTCGGCGACATTCCGCGCGGGCCAAAGCGTTTCGGTCATGGCAAGTGCTCGAAAGCTGGGCCGCAACTCTCGCGAATTCGGCCAGTGAAGAACCTTCCTCCGTGCAGAGAAAAATGGGGACGGTCCGTCGAAGCCCGGTTCAACGCTTCGAGATGCACGTCCGCGGCGCCCCTCCACCACAGCGGGCACTTTGCGGCGATTATGATTCGCGCCGGGCAGAAAGCAACACAATTTGGAGACTTACCGTGCATGCAACCGAGCAGACAACTTGGCAGCCTCCATAACGGATTGGCAGCCGTCGGTCAAAGAGCCGGAGCGCCGTGACCTGGTGACGCATCAGCAACGATGAAGTTGTACTTCCGGTTCGCAACTTTATGTTGGCGCGGGCTTTGTTCGTGTAAGTGGCTTTTTGTTCAGTTCAGGCACGGCGATGGGGAAGACGACCCAAAGAACCGCATAGATGACACGATGCCATGCATAGATGCCAAGTTTTACCCCCAAAAACCGCATAGATTTGCATAGATCCCATAGATGGCATTCTATATATTTTCTGTCGGGGGGTGCGGTCAGCTACACGCGCTTGCGCAAATGTTCCGCCAGGCGGCACAGCGGCGGACTGCAATCGTTCAACGGGATGTGCGCCTGAATCAGGTGCATCTGTTTATCGTTCCAAGCTGCCGCCAGCGCGCGGTCGAAATCGCCTTCGGTATGCACCTCGTACCCTTTGCCGCCGCCAAAGACTTCGGGCAGCTTGTGATAGGCCCAGCCGTGGACCTCGTTGTACTTGAAATCGCCCGGGTGCAGGATGCGCTCGGTGCCGTAGCCCTTGTTATCGAGCAGGATGACGATGGAGTGATAACCCCGCCGCACGATGGTCGAAAGTTCGTTGCCGGTCATCTGAAAGGCCCCGTCGCCCACGATGACCACCGTCCGCAGGTCGGGCCGGGCCGTCGCCGCGCCCACCGCGCCCGGCACGCCAAAGCCCATCGACGTATAGTACGCCGGACCAATGAACTCCGTGCGGGCGTGCGTGGTCAGTTCGGTGGCGGCGAACAGCGCATCGCCGATGTCGGAGATGACAATCGTCCGATCGTCGAGCGACTGGTCCAAGCGTTCGATCAGCCGCGTGATGGTCAACGGCCGGTCAGGCTGAAGCTGAAACTTGCGGCCGTTCTGGTCGGGCCGCAAGGGCGGCAAGCGCTCGGGCGGCTGCGGCCGACGCGCGGTGAGCGCCCGAATGAAATCGCCCAACAGCACGTCGTGGTAATGATGGTGGCGGATGCGCAGGTCGTCGCTGACGGCGTAAATGCAGCGGGCGGCGTCGAGATTGGCCGTGTAGATGCCCATGTCGATGTCGGTCAGGAACGTGCCCAGCAACACGACGCAATCGCTTTCCTCGACAAACTCCGTGACTTCCGCGCGGCTCATCGCCCCTTCATACAAACCGGCGAAGAGGGGATGGGTTTCCGACACCACGCTCTTGCCGGTGATTGTGCAAGCGATCGGAATGCGCGTCGACTCCGCGAAATTGAGCAGATCGTCTTGCAAGCCGTAGCGATGGACCTCGACGCCCGCCACGATCACCGGCTTGCGCGAGTCGCTGATGAGCTTAGCGGCCTCGGACACCGCTTCGGCCAGGGCCTCGGGGTCGCTCGTCGTTTCCAGCGAACGAAACTCGTGCGGCACCTCGGGCACGACCTTGACCATGTCGCGCGGCAGCTCAATGTAAACCGGCCGTTTGGTGCGCAGGCAGGCCGTGAGCACGCGGTCGATGTCGCGAAAGGCGATGGTCGGGTCGTTCAGTTCGGCGGTGGCCACGCAAATCTTGTCGAACACGTCGAGCTGCGTGTCGAAATCGCGGACTTTATGGTGCAAGAGCGGATTTTTGTAACGCTCGCGCATGCCCGGCGCGCCGGAGATCACCACCACCGGCGACTTCTCGGCATAGGCGCCGGCGACCGAATTGCACAGGCTCAGGCCGCCCACGCAGTAGGTGACGCAGACCGCGCCGATGCCGTTGATGCGGGCATAGGCGTCGGCGGCGAAACCGGCGTTATCCTCGCGGCAGCAACCCACGACGTTGATCGGACTTTTTTCGAGCATCGAATAAAAGCCCAGAATGTAATCGCCCGGGATGCCGAAAACGTCGCGGACGCCGAACTCTTGCAAGCGGCGGATCAGGTACTCCCCGATCGAAAGTCCAACCACGCGGCGGCTGCCGCCTTGAGTCAAGATGGTTTGTACGTCGGGCATAGCTCCTCTGTGGGTTGGTTGCGACCGGGACGGAAGGCGTTTGCCGACATCGCGGCGAAAACTTCCTTCTCGTCACGCCATACCTATTTTAGTGCGCCAGGTCGGTCCGTCCAATTGATCATGGCGTTACCGACATCGGCGACGATCACCGGATGGCCGATCCAGCGCCGGTCGAGGTGATGCTGAAGGAGCCAATCGTGAGCCGTACAGAGGAAAGCCGCTCGTAAGGGACATCCTTTGCTCGGCTATAATGGCTCGTTAACTATCTCCATTCCGCGATCGAGGTGCTATATGATCAAAGTTGCAATGTGGCCGGCTCTTGCCCTTCTTGTTTCCGG
>DASSFG010000111.1:0-3629 GCA_035694685.1 Pirellulales bacterium | reverse complement strand
GACTACGATCATCTCTTTTTAGGCTTTGTTTAGCGTCCATCACCAATCTGCGACGATTGGATAGTAGTTCAAACGCGGTTGTACGGTGGTCTCGTCGGCGGCCCACGGAGGCATGCCGAAGTAATCACTGGCAGCAGCGCGCGACTGCGGTCGCCCAATGGCAGCCTCATGGCCAATCTGAAAGCAGACACCTTCGTTGATTTCGTCCGGCGCAGCGACCTGGTCGAGAAGGAGCAACTCGCGCAGTCGCTGGCCCAGCTTGCAGACCGGCTCGGCAAAGGGGCTCTCGACGATCCTTCGACCGTGTCGCGGCACCTGCAAGAGGCCGGCCTGCTCACCCAGTGGCAGTGCGACAAACTCCTCGAAGGCCGCCACAAGGGTTTTTTCCTCGGCAAGTACAAACTGCTCGACCATCTAGGTACGGGCGGCATGAGCGCCGTCTATCTGGCCGAGCACATTCACATGCATCGCCGCGTAGCCATCAAGGTGCTGCCGCAGCAACGCGTGCGAGATTCGTCTTATCTGGCCCGCTTTTATCGCGAAGCCCGCGCGGCCGCTTCGCTCGACCACCCGAACATCGTGCGGGCCTATGACGTCGACAATCAGGGCGATACGCACTACCTGGTGATGGAATTCGTGCAGGGCCACGACCTGCAAAAGCTCGTGAAAAACCAAGGCGTCTTGCCGTTTGAATTGGCTGGCGACTACTTCCGCCAGGCGGCCGATGGACTCGCGCACGCCCATAAGATGGGACTCATCCATCGCGATATCAAGCCGGCCAACTTGCTGATCGACCGCCAGGGCCTCGTCAAAGTGCTCGACCTGGGCCTGGCCCGTTTTGCCGACGACGATCAACCGTCGCTGACCATCGCCCACGACGAAAACGTGCTGGGTACGGCCGACTATCTTGCCCCCGAGCAGGCCATCAACAGCCACAAGGTCGACACACGCGTCGATATTTATAGCCTGGGTTGCACGCTCTACTTTGCGCTGACTGGACACCCGCCCTTTCCGGAGGGCACGCTGCCGCAACGGTTGATGAAACATCAAACCACCGAGCCGACGAGCATTGCCAAGGAGCGCCGTGGCGCCCCACCCGAACTGATTGCCATCTGCCAGAAGATGATGGCCAAATCCGCCGACAAGCGTTATCAAACGGCGACTGAGGTTTCCGAGGCACTCGCTGCCTGGCTCGCCACGTCGGGGGGTTCGGCCAAAATCGCCGGCCAACGTACCTCCGACTCGCAACACGGCAGAAAGCCCGCGGCAAACTCGACCGCAAGCACCCAGGGCGGCAAGCCGCTTCGTACTGCTCGTCGTCTCAATCCCGCACTGGCCGATACGTCGGCTGACTTGGCACGGCCGACGATCAAAGGTGCCTCGTCGCAGCAGGTTTTAGGCGGCGATTCCGGGGCAAAAAAGCTAGCCGTCGGAGATAGCTCGCCAGGCGGCAGCAGAAAGCAAACCCGAAAGCTTCCGGTGGCGAAACCGCTTACCGCCAGCGACGAATTTGCCATAAAAGTCGATGAAACCGAAGCGACCATGATTGGCCGCATTTCACGCAAGCGGCCCGGCGATTCGCAAATCGGGTTGTGGAAAAGACTTCCACCCTGGGCATTGATCGGACTGACCACCGTTGGCCTGATTCTTGGCTTCAGTCTGATCTTACTCTTTATAACTTACAGTTGATCAAATTGGCTGTTGGACAGGGCGAATCGCGGCGGCGTTCCCCAAGGTGCGGCCCCATCCGACCTTGCGCCCGATGGCCTGCCTCGCCGGCCGGGTCGCCTTGTGCCAACGGATGTCATAAGTCCTTTTCATAAAGCCACTTGCGATGTTCACTTGTTTTCTGATTCGCGGGCTTTCTAGGATGGAATTGCTGGAGTTCTCCAGCAGCCGAAGACCGGCGGCAACAACGTCGGCCATCTGTCCGAGGAAGTCCCATGAGTCGCAAGCGTTTGCTCAATGCGAGCGGAAGAATCGCGCGCCCGTTGAAGCCCGTCGCCTATACGAGATCGGTGTCCTGGGCCGCGCCATTGAGCAACCGCGCGCGCGGAGGACAGGCGAACGAGCGACTGCCCTTCGTGCCGCCCGAAGACTGGCACGAGCCGCGCGAAGACGGCCGCCGTTATCGCATTATCGTTCAATCGCCGGGCGCCGGTTACCGCCACGTGCTGACGCCTGACGAAATCCGGCAGCGGTTCGCGCAGTTACCCGCCGAGTTCACGCGCACGCTGGAGGTGGTGCAGTTGAGCCGCATGACGCGCAAGAAACAGGGCTTTCCTTGTTACGGCATGCAATGGGGCGCCGCCATTTATTTGTATCCGATCGAGACCGACCTCGTGGAACGGTATCATCAGCCGCCCAAGCCGAACCAGGCGAACGAGGCGCGGATGTACGGCGGCCGTTGGGTACACGAGTCACCGGACAACTGGAACCTGGTCTGGTCGGAAGAGAGCATCAAGAATTTTTATCTTAACAACATCCTGATCCACGAGCTCGGGCACCTGCTCGACGATCGGAACTCACGACAGGTCGACCGCGAGCGCTTCGCCGAATGGTTTGCCATTCAATATGGCTACCGGGCAACGCCCGATGCGCGCCGCGACCCGCGCAGCGTCAAGCGCCGCCACGCCCGACGGCGATGAGCAAGCAGGCTTTTGACAAACCGGATCGGCGCTGCGAAGGTAAGGCGATCAAAAAGCGCCTGACGCCTGACGCCTGATACCTGACGCCTTTCACATGTGGCAAAGCCTCCTTCGCTTTTGGGTGCAACAACAAGTTCGCCAGTCGGCGGCCGAAGCGTTGAAAGCGGCTACGGGCCAGCGAGCGCCCGTCGAAGGACCGCCGCTTTCCTGCGACGTGGGCGTTGTCTTTGCATTGGGCATTGAGGCCGGAGGTCTTGAAGATCTGCTGGAAGGAGCCGTCGTGACGCAGGCCGGGACCGTCAAGCTGCACGAAGGCGACTTGCGCGGACGGCGCGTGGTCGTGGCCGAATCCGGCATCGGGCAACAGTCGGCCGCCGCGGCAACGCAGACGCTCATCGCCGGCCATCGGCCGGCGCTGGTCATTTCTGCCGGTTTTGCGGGCGGACTCGATCGCCGCCTGATGCGCGGCGACATCGTGTTGGCGAATGCTGTGATTCATGCAGATGGCCGACGCCTGGCAATCGACGTCAAGCTCGAACCGGGCAAGCGCCTGCACGTCGGCCCCTGTACGACAACTGACCAGGTCGTCTGGAGCGCCGCCGAAAAAGAAGCCCTTGGCAAGCGGTCCCAGGCACTGGCGGTCGACATGGAGTCGTGGGCGGTAGGCGAAGTTTGCCGACAGGCGAAGACGCGCTTCCTCGCCGTGCGCATTGTCAGCGACGGAATGGACGACGAGTTGCCGCCGGACGTCGAAGCGTTGGCGCGGCAGAAGTCGCGCGCGGGTCGCTTGGGGGCCGCGGCGGGCGCGATCTTTCGCCGGCCGTCGAGCATCAAAGACATGCTGCGGCTTAAGGAAGACGCCCTCCTCTTTTCCGACCGGCTGGCCCGTTTCTTGGCCGGAATGATCGAACAGATGGCGCCGCGCCGTGAAGAGCGATCCAGCGAAGAATAATCGTTACGTTTTTTGGAGCTGCTGAGGTA
>DASSFG010000110.1:0-5371 GCA_035694685.1 Pirellulales bacterium | reverse complement strand
GCGGGCATCGGATTGCTGCTGGCCAATCGTTTGTCCGGCGAGCAGCGGAAAACCGCCGGATGGACGTTGGTCGCCGTGGGCGCCTTGACGACCGTGCCGCTGGTCTTACAAGTGATGGGGAAAGGTTGTTGCCATGATTCGCAAACTCAAGTCGGGTGAATACCGGCTCTATTCGCGCAAGGTCGACCCGCACACGGGTCACCGCCGCAATCTGGGCACGTTCGATTCTCGGCAAAAAGCCGAGCAGCACGAACGCGAAGTGCAGTTCTTCAAGCGGCGCGCCTAGCCCCTTGTCCACTCCTAAACTTTGGGTTTGCGGACGCTGTCGAACATCGAGCGCGGGGCAGAGTACCGGTGGCCTCTTCTCTGTTGGGTGTTTGCGGGGAAGGCGCCGACCGTTGACTGCCATGAATTGCAACAGGTGCCGCAACAACCGCCGCAAGCAGGATCAGAGAAAGAGGCCACCGGTACTTGAAAATAGGACAGGCTATCCGGCTCAAGACACGGGGCCTTGCCAGCCGATCTTATTTACGTCCACGTCCGCGCTCGCTTTCGCGGGCAACTTCCCAGAGGCTGGAGCCAGACGGCCAGGCAACCGGCTGCAACCCGGTCAAAGTGGGTTCGACTCCCACCGGCCTCTCCTTCGTTTGACATTAGGGTGGGCACCGCCTACCTTCAAATCCTGTTGGGCGATGCCGATCGTACGGCCCTCAGTCACCCAACGCGTGGCGTACGACTTTCTGCACGTCGCCATTGGTGTCTTCGAGCGCCTTGCGCAATGAATCTTGAATCGGGCCGGCCCGCTCGCCGAGACGGTCGAGTCGGTTGGCCGCGTCGAGGCGGACATAGGGTTCGGTCGAGATTAACCCCCGTTCCAGGACCCCTAGCGCGCTCCGCTCGCGTTCAAGACGGCAGAGAATGTCTGCGGCGGCCAGTCGGACGTTGGCGGAGGAATCGTCCTTGGCAGCGTTCAAAGCAGGGATCCCGCGAAGATTCTCGCCGCTGGTTTGCAAGCGGACCAGCGACCAGTAGCGCACCGCCGCGTCGCCGTCGGCAAGCAATTCTGCCAGTTCATCGGCATCGACCGCCGCACGTTGGGCCATCGCCAGAATGCGGTCCTGTGGATAGGCATCGCCGTCCATTCCCAGCTCATAAGGTGTGCCCCGGCCGACCCGCTGCCACATATCGGCTTCGGGCAAGAAGCCCAGGTCGCGCGTTTCATGCACCCAGTCCGCGTGTGCCTCGCGTAAGCGCTCGAGCACGGCACGATGTTCTTCGCTGGAGGCCAGGTTGTGGATCTCGTCGGGGTCGGCCTGTGTATCGTAAAGCTCTTCGGCCGGTTTCGTCGATTGCATGAAAAGCGCCGCCGGACCGTCGAGCCGGCCTGCCGCCGCGAGCCGTCTCCACTCACGCATCGTGGGCATCTCTTCCATGTATTCAATCGGCTGGGCGTAAGGCAGCTCGGGGTGATAGTTGCGCAGGTACTTCCATCGCCGGTCGCGCACCGCTCGCGTCAGGTCGTAACGCTCATCCATCCGGTCGCGGGCGGCATAGACGTATTCACGCGGCGCCGCCGCCCGCGCCCCCAAAAACGCCTGGCCCTGCAGGTGATCGGGTAGTTGGATGCCCGCCAGACTCAACATCGTAGGTGCAAAATCGACAAAGCTGACCAGCCGGTCGCAGCTTGTACCGGGCTGGCCGGGGGCAAGCTGGCGATATTTCTCGGGGAAGCGAATGATGAGCGGCACGCGCAGGCCGCTGTCGTAAAGCCAGCGTTTGCCGCGCGGCAGGCCGACGCCGTGGTCGGAGAAGAAGAAGACGAGCGTGTCGTCATCCAGGCCGTCGGCGGTGAGTTGAGCGAGCAGGTCGCCCGCCTGCTTGTCCATGGCGGTAATCAGGTCGTAATAGCGGGCCCAATCGCGCCGCATGACGGGCGTATCGGGGTGCCAGCTTGGCACGCTCGCGCTCGCCGGGTCGTGCCGCTCTTGGTCGCTGAGGCTTGCCGTGCGCTTGGCGAAGGCCTCGTCGGCCAGACGAATCTGGCTTTCGTGCGTGATGGTGAAATTGAAAACCGCAAAGAAGGGCTGCCCCTGAGCACGCTTGCGCCAGTGGGCCTTGGGGCCCGATTCGTCCCACGCTGTCGGCGGCGTCTTGAAGTTGTAGTCTTCCTTGCTGTTGTTCGAGCAGTAGTAGCCGGCCTCGCGGAGGTATTCGGTAAAGCAGCGGATGAAGCCTGGCAGCCGGGTGGTCGATCGCATGTGCTGCGAGCCGATGGTCGAGGGATACATGCCGGTGATCAGACACGAGCGGCTCGGCGCGCACACGCCCGCCACGCTGAAGGCGTACGTATAGCGAACGCCTTCCGAAGCCAGGCGGTCGAGGTTGGGCGTAATGGCATAATGATCGCCGTAACACGCCAGGTTCGGGCTGATGTCCTCGCACGTAATCCAAAGGACGTTCGGCCGCGGTGTTTCCTCGGCACTGCCCTTGCCGCAAACCAACAGGGTGAGGAGGAGCGAAATTGGTATCCGGATGTTCCCAGCGCGGCCGTTGGCCGCAACCAATAACCAGCGATTTAGGCGACCGATAATGCAAAATGCAAAACGAAAAATGCAAAACGAAAAATGGCGCAAGCGGATGCGCCATCGTGTGGCTGCCGCCATCGTGCCATTTTGCATTTTGCGTTTTGCATTTTGCATTTTGACTTGTTCTGCCGGGTCTGAGCAATTCCGCGGCATGAAATCTTCGCGGGACGCAAGGAAATCGAGGCGTTAGTAGTATAGATTGGACGTTCAGCATTGGAATGGTTTACCCAGCCGCCGCCTCAACCCATAATAAGCGATCAATGGGCGTGCGCGATGCCTAAC
Source organism: Pirellulales bacterium (assembly GCA_035694685.1). Lineage (GTDB taxonomy): Bacteria > Planctomycetota > Planctomycetia > Pirellulales > JAICIG01 > DASSFG01. The sequence continues at coordinate 2,504 of DASSFG010000110.1, read as the reverse complement.
GGCGAGGAAAAGCTTTCGATGAAGAAGTGTGATGCGGTGCTGGTTTGCACAATGGTTTTTGGACTCGCCGCCTTCGCCTTGGCGGACGAATCGGCGGATAAGCTGCTGAACGACTCCAAGGTCGCTGCCCGTGCGGGAAACCTGGAGCGTGCGGTGAAACTCGCTTCGCAGGCCGTCGAGCAACAACCCGACGACGCGCGGCTGCGCTACTATCGCGGTACGTTGTATGAAGCCCGGCGGCAACACAAAGAAGCGGTGAGCGATTTCACGCGGTCCATTGAGCTTACGCCGCGCGACGCCGACGCCGACGCCTACGATCACCGCGGCAGCGAACGGCTGGCGCTCGGCGAATTTGACGACGCCATCGCCGATTTTGATCGTGCCATCGCCCTTGACCCGCGCCGCGAGCCCGGCCATTGGAAACGGGGAATCGCTTACTACTATGCCGGCCGCTATGACGACGGCCGCAAACAGTTCGAGGGCTATCAAACCGTCGACGGCAACGACGTCGAGAACGCGGTCTGGCGGTTTCTCTGCATGGCCCGCCAGGACGGAGTGGAGGCGGCCCGCCGCGAGCTGCTCAACATCAAGCACGATCGGCGAGTGCCGATGATGGAAGTTTATGCCCTGTTTGCGGGTAAGGCGAAGCCCGACGACGTTGTCACCGCCGCCCGAGCGGGCGATCCCACGGCCGACGATCTGTTGCACCGCCTGTTTTACACGGAGCTCTATCTGGCACTTTACGCCGAAGCGACCGACGACCTTGCCGCAGTGCGGCCACACCTGCAAGCGGCCGTCGATCGTAAGATCGCGCACTTTATGTGGGACGTTGCCCGCATGCACCTCGATCTGATCGAACAGCCCCGCCCCTAGCGGCTTCGCTATACCGCCGCGCCGCTGAACAGGGCTGTGATCGGTTCGCCGTTGTTGAGCCGCAAGGGACGGCCAAGCGTATCGCGGACCTCGGCCGCGGCGTCGACGCCCAACGCATGGTAGACCGTTGCTCCCAAATCCTCGGGCCGATAAGAACGCGTGACGGGCAGCGCCGCCTGCTTGTCGGATCGGCCGATGACTTGCCCGCCGCTTACGCCGCCGCCGGCAAACACCGCGGCATAGACCGGCGCCCAGTGATCGCGGCCCGGCAACGATGCGCCGGGCAACATCGAAATCTTGGGCGTGCGGCCAAATTCGCCAGTCACTACGATCAACGTCTCAGCCAGCCGACCCGTCGCCGCCAGGTCGTCGATGAGCGCAGTCAAACCACGGTCGAGCGGCGGCAAGAGCTTGTCTTTCAACCGCCCAAAATTGTCGGCGTGCGTGTCCCAGCTTTGCACGATGCCCATGTTTGCCTGCACGATCGGCACGCCGGCCTCGACCAACCGGCGGGCAAGCAGCAGCGACTGGCCAAACAAATGGCGACCGTAGCGCTCGCGCACGGCGTCCGGCTCGCGGTCGATGCGAAACGCCTCGGTCACCTTGCCGGAGGTCAACAGCGTCATCGCCAACTCTTGCTGTTGGGCGAAGACCGCCGTATCGGAGAGTGCCTGGCGGTCGTGCGCGGCAATTTCGAGTTGCTCCCACAGACCGCGACGACCGCCCAGCCGCCGTTCATTAAGATCGTTCGGCAAAGCCAGGCTGTCGACGCGGAACTTGGCGTCGTTCGGATCGCTGTTGATTTCCCACGGATCGTGGTTGGCGCCGAGCAGCCCGGCGTGCTGTCCCGGCCATGTGAGCGGGCCCTCGATCAATCGGTGCGGCAACGTGACGCCGTTGGGAACACCGTCGCTGCGCGGGCGCAGATAGTCGAGACCGGCGGCATAGCAAGGCCAGTCGCGCCGTGAAAGCACGTTTTCCAGGTCGCTATTGCGCTGGTTCGGCATCCGCATACCGGTAAGCGTGGTGTGCGTGGCGGGCAGGTGGCCGTATTCGCCGTGCGACATCGTCCGCACCACGGCCAGTTGCTTGGTGCGCGCGGCCAACAGCGGCAGGTGCTCGCAGAACTGCAAGCCGGTCGTCTGCGTGTCGATCGGCTTAAATTCGCCGCGGACCTCCGCAGGCGCCGCGGGCTTCGGGTCAAACGTATCTTGCTGACTAGCTCCGCCGGTGAGCAACACCAGAATGACTGACTTGGCCCGTGGCTGGGCCGAGTGCTGCGTACGAGCAAGCGCCTGAGCGGCGAGCAGATCGGGCAAGGCAATGCCGGCAAGCGTCGAAAAGCCCGCTTGCAGCCACGCTCGGCGACCCAACCGCCTGTCGTCGAAGTCAAAAGACACGCTATGTTCCTCTTGGTTCCGTAGCATGGGCATTATAGGGCCGGCATTCGCGCCCGGCGAGCCACTGCCGGAGCATCCACAGCAGCACACTATGAGGACCGCTAGCCAGACGTATGCGAACGCCCTGGCCCGCGCACCATCGCAGGCTCGCCTCGTCTCGATATATATGCAGTCGATCAGCTTCGGTCATCAATAGGTAATCTGGCAAGCGGGCACGGGCCGCATCCTCCT